>NZ_LGKN01000012.1 GCF_001306175.1 Ardenticatena maritima | reverse complement strand
CGTGGAACGACGCGGTGCAGGGGTCGGCGGCGGCCGAGTACCTGTACAACGAGTTGGGAGTGCGGAAGGTCGCGGTGATACATGACGGGTCGGCGTATGGTCAGGGCCTGGCGGACGTGTTCAAGGAGACGTTCGAGGGTTTTGGCGGGGAAGTGACCGACTACGAAGGGATCACGGTTGGTGAAAAAGACTTCCGCGCGACGCTCACCAAGATTTCCGCTCACCAACCCGAAGCGATTTACTTTGGTGGGTTCCAGGCGGAAGCGGCGTTGCTGGTGAGCCAGAAGAACGAGGTAGGTCTGGAAAGCGCCATTTTCTTCACGGACGACGGTGCGTTCTCGGACCAGTACATTGAAGCGGCCGGCGGCGCGGCGGAAGGGTCGTATGCGACGTTTGCAGACCTGCCGGCGGGGTCGCCGGAGTTGGAAGCGTTCCGCGCGCGGTACAAGGAGAAGTACGGCGTGGAGCCGAGCGAACTGGGACCGTTCCACGCGCACGCGTATGACGCGACGATGGTGCTGCTGAACGCGATTGAGAAAGTGGCTGTTGATCAGGACGGTACGTTGCTGGTGCCGCGCAAGGCATTGGCGGAGGCGGTGCGTGCCACGAAAGACTACCAGGGTCTGAGCGGCACGATTACGTGCGACGAGAAAGGCGACTGTGGTTCGGCGAACATCATCATCTACCAGGTGCAGAACGGCGAATGGGTGCGCGTCTTCCCGCCTGAATCGTAATTCGTCCTTCTGGCAAAGCCTGTTAGAATAGTGCAGCGAGGCTCTCACCCGACGGGACGGTTTTTGAGAGCCGTCCCGTCGCCTTCACCGGTCTATACCAAATTTTCACGCAGTGCATCAACCTCATGCAAACCCTGAAAGGGGGTGATAGTGGCGCAAAACGGTTTGGTATCTTCAAGTTGTCCCCTTTGTCTGTCCAATAAGTGCAAGAAACGGAGGAGAAAGTATGCGTAAGTATCTCATTGCCTTGATGGTGCTTCTGGCGCTGGCGTTGGCCGCCTGTGGTGGTGGCGGTGAAGAGACGACGGCGACGGAAGAGCCGCAAGCCGGCGGAGAAACCACGGAGCAGACCGGTGGGGAAGAAGCCACGACGGTGGAAGACCCGTGGGGCGTAGTGGAGTTGGCGCCGGGTGAACCGGTGAAGATAGGGTTTGCCGCGGGGCTGAGCGGCGACGTGGCGAACCTGGGGATTGACATGCAGAACGCCGCGGAGTTGGCGGTGGAAGACAAGCCGGAAATCAAGGGGCACCCGGTGGAGTTGGTGGTCGAAGACT
>NZ_LGKN01000011.1 GCF_001306175.1 Ardenticatena maritima | reverse complement strand
CGTGGAACGACGCGGTGCAGGGGTCGGCGGCGGCCGAGTACCTGTACAACGAGTTGGGAGTGCGGAAGGTCGCGGTGATACATGACGGGTCGGCGTATGGTCAGGGCCTGGCGGACGTGTTCAAGGAAACGTTCGAGGGTCTTGGCGGGGAAGTGACCGACTACGAAGGGATCACGGTTGGCGAAAAGGACTTCCGCGCGACGTTGACGAAGATTGCGGCGAACGCGCCGGAAGCGATTTACTTTGGTGGGTTCCAGGCGGAAGCGGCGTTGCTGGTGAGCCAGAAGAACGAAGTAGGCCTGGAAGATGCGATTTTCTTCACGGACGACGGTGCGTTCTCGGACCAGTACATTGAAGCGGCTGGTGGGGCGGCGGAAGGGTCGTATGCGACGTTTGCAGACCTGCCGGCGGGGTCGCCGGAGTTGGAAGCGTTCCGCGCACGGTACAAGGAGAAGTACGGCGTGGAGCCGAGCGAACTGGGACCGTTCCACGCGCACGCGTATGACGCGACGATGGTGCTGCTGAACGCGATTGAGAAAGTGGCGGTGGAACGGGAAGACGGCACGCTGCTGATTCCGCGCAAGGCGTTGGCGGAAGCGGTGCGTGCGACGAAGAACTACCAGGGTCTGAGCGGCACGATTACGTGCGACGAGAAAGGCGACTGTGGTTCGGCGAACATCATCATCTACCAGGTGCAGAACGGCGAATGGGTGCGCGTCTTCCCGCCTGAGGGCGAAAGCATGGGCGGTGAAGGTGGTGAAGTGGCCGCCGCCGGCTGGAGCGAAGAAAACGGTTTGCTGACTGTCTCGGCCGGTTCGTGTGATTACGGCGGCTTGTTGAAGGAAATCCGCGCGGTGGACGAACTGACCGTGCAGTTCACCATGTGCGCGCCCGACCCCGCGTTCCCCTCGAAAGCGGCTTTCTCGGCGTTCGCCATTCAGCCGCGCGAACACCTGGAAGCCACCGGCGGCTCGCCGCTGGAAAATCCGGTGGGCACGGGGCCCTACATGCTTGAATCGTGGAACCGCGGTGAAAGCATTGTCTTCAAGCGCTTCGATGATTACTGGGGCGACCCGGCGCAGACCGAAACGCTGGTCTTCCGCTGGAGCACCGAAGGCGCCGCCCGCTTGCTTGAACTGCAATCGGGGACGGTGGACGGCATTGACAACCCCAGCCCGGATGATTATGCCACCATCGAAGCCGATCCCAACTTGCAACTCATCATCCGCCCGGCGCTCAACGTCTTCTACATCGGCATGAACAACACCTATGAGCCGTTCAACGATGAGCGTGTGCGCCAGGCGATTGCGATGGGCATTGACCGCGAGCGTATCGTCAAGAGCTTCTACCCCGAAGGGTCGGAAGTAGCCTCGCACTTCACGCCGTGCGCTATCCCCAATGGGTGCGTGGGTGAACCGTGGTACGACTTTGATCCGGAACGCGCCCGCGAATTGCTGGCCGAAGCGGGCTACCCGGATGGCTTTAAGACCAAGATTTACTACCGCGACGTGTTCCGCTCCTACCTGCCGGAACCCGGCCTGGTGGCGCAGGACATTCAGGCGCAGTTGAAGGAAAACCTGAACATTGACGCCGAAATCGTCGTCATGGAATCGGGCGCCTTCATCCAAGCGGCTGATGCGGGTGAGCTGGACGGGCTGCACCTGCTCGGTTGGGGCGCGGACTACCCGCACGTGACCAACTTCCTGGACTTCCACTTTGGCGCTGGCGCGTCCAAGCAGTTCGGCGAAAAGTTCTCGGACATCGTCGAAAACTTGCAGAAGGGCGCTCAGATTGCCGATCCTGAGGAAGCCCGCCCCTACTACGAAGCCGCCAACAACGCCATCAAGCAGCATGTGCCCATGGTGCCCGTGGCGCACGGTGCGTCGGCTGTGGCCTACCGCGCGGACGTTGAAAACGCGCACGCCAGCCCGCTGGGCAACGAATACTTCGCCGTCATGAAACCGGGCGACCGCGATACGTTCGTCTGGATGCAGAACGCTGAGCCCATCAGCCTCTACTGCGGCGACGAAACCGACGGCGAATCGCTGCGCGCCTGCGAGCAGGTCACCGAATCGTTGCTGGCGTATGAAGTCGGCGGCACGGCGGTTCAGCCGGCGCTGGCGACATCCTGCGACCCCAACGAAGACCTCACCGTCTGGACATGCAAGCTGCGCGAAGGCGTGAAGTTCCACGACGGCTCGACGCTCGACGCCAACGACGTTGTGGTCTCGTGGGGCTTGCAGTGGGACGCCTCGCACCCGCTGCACAAGGGCAACTCCGGCGCCTTCACGTACTTCTCGGCGCTGTGGGGTGGTTTCATCAACGACACGGGCGAATAATCGCCTTTTTGGGCGCCGGTCTCTTGGCGGGGCCGGCGCCCCCTTTTTGTCAATCTGGCAAAAGCATACGTGGGATAACCGATGCTACGCTACATTTTACGACGCGTCCTTGCCTCCATACCGGTTTTGTTTGGTGTTTTAGCCGTGACATTTGCGTTGGCGCGCATGGTGCCCGGCGACCCGTGCACGGCCATGCTGGGTGAAAAAGCCACAGAAGAAGTGTGCGCGCGCTTCTTCCGCGAAAAGGGGCTGGACAAGCCCATCCCCGTGCAGTTCGCCATCTACTCGCGCGATATTTTGAAAGGCGACTTGGGCAACTCGTTGCGCTTTCAGCGCCCGGTGACCCAAATTTTGGTTGAACGCTTGCCGCAGACGATCGAGTTAGGCTTGAGCGCATTGATTATCGCCACGCTATTGGGGGTGCCGGCGGGTATTCTCTCGGCATTGCGGCATAACTCGATCATTGACGTGCTCACCATGATTTTTGCCAACGTGGGCGTCTCGATGCCCGTCTTTTGGCTGGGGTTGATGCTGGCGTACCTCTTTGCGCTCGTCCTCAAAGATACCCCCTTCTGGTTGCCGCCGTCCGGGCGACTGACCGCCGGCTTGACGGCGACACCCTTTTACGAAGTCTATGGTTGGGACGTTGAACCGGGCACAACAACGTACCGTTTGCTTGAATTTTTTGCCAACCTCTACATTTTCAATTCCATCATCACCGGCAATTGGGAAGTTTTGAAGGATACCATTCGCCACCTGATTTTGCCCTCGGTGGCGCTGGCCACCATTCCCATGGCGATTATCGCTCGTATGACACGTTCCAGCATGTTGGAAGTGCTTGGGCGTGATTACGTGCGAGTGGCGCGCGCCAAAGGCTTGCCTGAGTGGCGTGTGATTCTTGTGCATGCTTTGCGGAATGCCATGTTGCCTGTTGTGACCATCATTGGCTTGCAACTAGGGGCCGTGTTTAGCGGCGCTGTGCTCACCGAAACCATTTTTGGCCTTGCGGGAGTGGGACGCAGTTTGTTCGAGGCAATCACCGCCCGCGATTATCCTGTCATTCAGGGCTTTACGCTGGTGATTGCTTTCAGTTATGTGCTCATCAACCTGATTGTGGACATTTCATACGCTTTCCTTGACCCACGTATTCGCCTGGAATGAGCCGAGCGACAACGTGAGATGACCACGAGCAAACACTGAACACGAGACACAGAGACGATGACACAGCCAACACATGCTCCGAGCGAACAAAATATCCCGACGTTGACTCGCCGTCCGCCTGATAGCCCCATGCGGCAGTTGGTGCGCCGCTTTTTGCGACAGCGTTCCGCCATGCTGGGCATGTTCATCATTGGGACGCTGGTGCTAATTGCCATTTTTGCACCTGTCATTGCGCCGTATGAACCCACCGAAGTGCTCATTGGCAAGGAAGATGTCAGCAAGCGTGAACCGCCGTGCATTCACCTGCTGGGGTGCCCCAAAGAAAAACCACAGCACATCATGGGGATTGATGGCAACTTCCGCGACCAATTCAGCCGTATCATCTACGGCACCCGTATTTCATTGCGTGTGGGGTTCATCACGGTCACCATGGCTGTGGTGGTCGGCACTTTGCTGGGCGCGATTGCGGGCTACGTTGGTGGATGGCTTGATAACCTGATTATGCGCATTCTGGACGTGCTCCTGGCGTTTCCGTCGCTCTTGTTGGCGATTGCTATCGTGAGCGTTTTGGGGCCTGGCCTCATCAACGCCATGTTAGCCATTACCATCGTGACCATCCCGGCGTATGCGCGTGTCATTCGTTCAAGTGTGCTTTCCACAAAAGAAGAAGAATACGTGACCGCGGCGCGTGCGCTGGGTGTGCGTCCCATCAACATCTTGTTCCGTCACATCTTGCCGAACTCCATTTCGCCGCTGATTGTGCAGGCAACGTTGGGTATCGCGACCGCTATTCTTGATGCCGCCGCGCTTTCCTTCCTTGGGTTGGGCGCTCAGCCGCCCACTCCCGAATGGGGGGCGATGCTCAGCGCCGAGCGCAATCAGGTGTTTAGCGCGCCGCACCTGGTCTTCTTCCCCGGTTTGGCCATCATGATTACCGTGCTCGGCTTCAACTTGTTGGGGGACGGCTTGCGTGATGCGCTTGACCCTCGTTTGAAGAATGCGTAAATGTCGAATGAGAATGCTGGGAATGCTATGAAGAACAAACGCAATCTCTGGCTGTTGGGTGGGTGTGGGGCGGCGCTAGCCGCCCTTTTCTGCTTCCTTTGTTTCTGCGCCCTCGTGCTCTTTTTCTGGTCGGTGCGTCCGCCTTCGTTTTGGGAGCAGCAACGCCGGCAAGCCGCATCGTCGCAGAGCGAAGAAACATGGCCCGTGGGGCTGACCGACGCGAGCGGGCGCACATGGACCGAAGAGGATTTCAAGGGGCGCACATTGGTGCTCAACTTCTGGGCGTCGTGGTGTGGGCCTTGTCGCCAGGAATTGCCGGAACTGCAAACAATGGCGCACACCTACGCCGACCAGGGCGTGATTGTGCTGCTCATCAATACCGACGAACCGCCGGAAGTCGTCGAGCGTTTCCTGCGTGAAGAAGGGCTCACGTTGCCCTACACGATTGACACCGATGGGCGCTGGCAACAACGCTACCATGTGCGCGCATTGCCCACTACCCTGGTTTTTGCACCTGATGGCGATATGACGGCGCGCATCACAGGTTGGCGCGGCACAGCCTACCTCCGCCGTGCGATTGAAACTGCATTACCCGAAACGAGATAGCCCTATGTCCGACGAACCCAAACTCCCTGAACAAACTGCAATTGGTTGGGCGTTGTTTGACGCCGCTGATTTCAAAGGCGCAGCCCAACGCTTTGACATGGCTTTACATAACGACCCAACGGATGTTGAAGCATTGCGGGGGCGCGCACGTTTGCATCTGATGGAAAACGACGTTGGCGCCGCCATCATTTTGCTGGAACACGCCCTCGCTGTCCTTCAAACTGGCGAAGAAGTGGCTGCTCCCGCCGACGCCGAGCAGCGCGCGCGCCGTGACCTCGCCTGGGCGTACTACCGCCTCAACCGCTTCGATTTGGCCGCTGAACAATTCGCCGCGCTCGGCGAGCGCGCACGCGCCAACAAACTCGCCGCTTTGGGGGAACACACCCCCTACCGGCGCGCCTCCAACGCCGATGCAACCGCGCTTCCACTTGTGGCTCGCGACCCCGTCCCCTTCGTTCTGCTCACCCTTGGCAATCGCGATCATCTGTTCGTCGTGGATACCGGCACGGGCGAATTGACACTCGACGTGCGCCTGCTTGACGAACTTGGGTTGCCCAGTTTTGGCGTGCAACCATCACGCACGGCGGCGAGCGACCGCCATGTTGCGGTCCACCACACCGTGATTCCCCGCTTGCGGTTGGGCGACATTGTGCTGGAAAATGTGCCAGCCGAAGCCGAAGACATTCAAAGCCGCGCACCGCAAATCAGCGGCTTCATCGGGTTCAACCTCTTGGCGCAATTTTGCACCACAGTAGACCTCCCCGGCGGCATGGTGTATCTCGAACCACCTGGGGCGCGACGCATGCCCGACGGCGCAACCCCTGTCCCGTTCTGGCTGTTGGATGACCATCTCTTGCTTGTGCCGGGCGCTCTCAACGGGCGCGAACACCTTTTTGCTGTTGCGAGTGGGTTCGCCGGTGCGGCGCTGAGTGCGCCCCCCAGCACATTCACCCAATCGGGCGTGCCGCTCGAAAGCGGCATGCCTTTGCAGGGCGTCAGTGGCAGTGGAACCCACGACGTGACCTTGTTGCGCGTGGAAGAACTGCGTGTAGGACCGCTCGCCCTGCATGATGTTGAAGCCCTGGCGGGGCTTTTCTCCCCTTCGCTCGAATGGCGCTATGGATTTCGTATTGGTGGTTTGATTGGGCACGAAGCATTGCGCACGGTGCGCTGGACGCTCGACCTTGCCTCGCGCGCATTTTGGTTTGAACGCGAAGACTGAACGCACATGAAAGGAACAGGGATATGCGCTGGCCTCATGCCCCACGTGTTGAATTGTTGGCGGAACCGACGCCACTCATGCGGTTGCACCGTTTCACGCGCGCTGTTGCCCCAGAGGGGCCCATCATCTGGATGAAGCGCGACGACCTCACGCCTCTCGTCATGGGGGGCAACAAGGTGCGCAAACTCGAATTTTTGCTTGCCGAAGCCCTTGCGCAGGGGTGCGATACCGTCATCACCCTGGGCGCGTGGCAATCCAACCATGCTTGCCAAACGGCCGCCGCCGCGCGCAAATTGGGCTTGCGCGCCGTTTTGCTTTTGCGGGGCGACCCCCAGGCGCCGCGTGTGGGCAACCTTCTGCTCGATACGCTGCTGGGGGCGGAAATTCGCCTCAACCCCCATCCCCCGCGCGATTGGGGCGAGCGTGTCAAAGCCGAACTGGAAGCCGAAGGGCGGCGCGTCTATCTCATTCCCTACGGCGGCTCGAACGCCACGGGCGCGCTGGGATATGCCGCGGCGGGTGTCGAACTGGCGCAGCAACTGGCGGCGCACGGCATCGAACCGGCGGAAATTGTCATCACATCGAGCAGTGGGGGCACACAAGCCGGGCTTCTGCTGGCGCAAGCCGCCGGGTTTTTCTCCGCGCCCATTCTTGGCGTGAGTGTGGATGAGCGCACTCCCGAATTGACCGACAAAGTCATCAGCATTGCACGCGCCGCCGCCGTCCGCTATGGGTTGCGCACGCCGGCCGTCGAAGCGGTGCGTGTCACCGATGCGTATGTGGGGCCTGGCTATGCGCGGCTGACGCCCGGAGCGCGATATGCCATCCACCTGCTCGCGCAAACCGAAGGCATCTTGACCGACCCCGTCTATACGGGTAAAGCCCTCGCCGGTTTGGTGGACATGGCGCGCAGTGGACGCTGGAAGCCGGGCGAGCATGTCGTCTTCTGGCACACGGGCGGCTTGCCGGCGCTGTTTGCCTACGATGTCACCGATACCAATCAGGCTTGACGCTCCATCTGAGCGGGGTTACTATTTGCCATGCTAAATTTTCTTCAAATGAACTGAAGGGCGGCGAGCAGATGGCGGATGAAATCACCATCGAATTGCGCGATGTGCAAAAATGGTATGGCGATGTACATGCATTGCGCGGCGTTTCATTGACAGTGAAACGGGGCGAGATTTTTGGGTTCTTGGGACCCAACGGCGCGGGGAAAACGACCACTATCCGCTGCATGTTGGGCATGATTTTCCCACAGGCGGGGCATATTCGCATTTTAGGGCTGGACGCCTTGCGCCACTCCGTTGAGGTGCGCGCGCGCACCGGCTATTTGCCCGGCGAACTTCATCTCGACGAAAGCATGACCGCCGAAGCCCACTTGCGCTTTTTCAATGATGTGCGCGGCGGCAAAGCCGATTGGGCGTATGTGCATGAACTGGCTGAACGCTTGCGCCTCGATTTGCACCGTCCTATCCGCAACCTTTCGTTGGGCAACAAGCAGAAAGTGGGCGTCATTCAAGCGCTCATGCACCGCCCGGAATTGCTTATCATGGATGAACCGACCACCGGGCTTGACCCCCTCATGCAACGTGAAGTCCTGCAATTATTGCGCGAAGCCGCTCAGAGCGGCGCAACCGTCTTTTTCTCGTCCCATATCATGAGCGAAGTTGAAGCCGTGGCGCAACGGGTGGGCATTATTCGGCGTGGGCGTGTGGTTGAAGTGGCTGAACCCGAAACGCTCATTCGGCGCGCCCTGCGTCGTGTGCGCGTGCGCTTTCGCGAACCGGTTGCCGAAGACGCCCTTGCCGACCTTGAAGGGGTGAGCCTGCTGGAGTGGCAAGACGGCACAGAGGTGTGGCTGGAAGTGCGCGGCACACTCGACGCCCTGGTGCAGCGCCTGGCGACGTTGCCCTTGCTAGACATGGATGTCGAACGCCCTTCACTGGAAGAAGTCTTTTTGGCGTACTACGCGAACGGCGACCACGACGAAGAAGGAGTCTGACCATGTGGGCTATTTTCAAGCACCAAATGCGCCGTTTTCGCGGGAGCATTCTCGGCTGGGGGATTCCACTGGCGGCGTTGGCGGCGTACCTCATTCCTTTCTATTCGAGCATGGGGGCGCAACTGCAACTCATGGAAGAGTTGTTGAAAGCCTATCCCCCCGAACTGCTGGCGTTCTTTGGGGCGGCTGATGCCCAATCTATGCTGACCCCCGAAGGCTTTATGCATGTTGAACTCTTTTCCTACTTGCCGGTTGTCCTTGGAATTTTTGCCTTGCTTTCGGGAAGCGGTTTGCTCGCCTCGGATGAAGAAAAAGGCTTTCTGGACCTCTTGCTTTCGCTTCCCGTGAGCCGTTCGGCATTGTTTGGGGCGCGTTTGTGCGCCTGGGGATTGACGACGCTGGTCATCTTGGCATTGATTTGGGCGGCACTGGCGGCAACAGCCGTCGCCGAATCGTTTGCGATAGGCCCCGCAGCGTTGCTTTTGCCCTTCGTAGATGTTGCCAGCATGCTCTTTCTGGTGGGCAGTCTGGCGCTCTGCCTCAGCCAATTCTTGCCGTCGCGCCGTGTGGCCGCCATGGTGGTAGGCGTCTTGTTGCTTGCCAGTTTCTTCGTGAACGGGCTCGCACAAGTTGACCCCGACTTGCTGGATGTGGCGCGTTTGTTGCCGCTCTACTACTACCAGGGTGGCGCAGCCGTCAATGGCCTGAACATGACCTGGCTGGTCGGCAAAGGCATGGTGGGGGCGTTTTTCCTGGCGTTGGGCTGGTGGCGGTTCACCCGGCGCGATGTGCGCGTGAGCGGTGAAGGCGATTGGCCGAACTGGCGGCGCCTCGTCCGACGCCGCAAAACGGCGGTTGCACGACCTGCACCAGCGCTTGAATCCTGAATGAAGGTGAGAAAACCTGCACGCTGAACACTTGCAAGGAGGAGCAACCATGCACGAGACCAAAACCTACACACTCGATGACCTGTTGCCTGGCGCGCGTGTCGCGGTTGGGCAATGCCTCAATGTTGGCGCGCATGACCGCGTCTATATCATCACCGACCGCGACACCCTGCTGATTGGCGAAGCCCTGGCCGAAGCCGCGCGTGAACGCGGGGCGGCGGCGGTACGCACGGTGTTGCTGGAAGATTTTGGGCAGCGTCCCTTCACCGACCTTCCCGAAGGGTTCATCGAAGCGATTGTAGATTTTGCGCCAACCGTTACCTTTTACGCCGCGCAAGCCCAGCCGGGCGAAATTGCGTTCCGCATCAAGATGGGCGGCGAATTGCGCCAACGGCTCAATGTGCGCCATGGGCATATGATTGGTATCACGCCGGATTTGATGGTGAGCGGCATGCTGGCGGATTACGAGGAAGTTGCCGCGTTGACCATGCGCGTGTATGAGCGCGTGAAGGATGCGCGCGAGATTCGCGTCACGAACGCGGACGGCACCGATTTCACTGTCCAACTGGCGCCTGGCGAACTGCGCTGGATTCCCTGCACCGGCTTGTATCACACCCCCGGCGATTGGGGCAACTTACCCGAAGGCGAACTCTTTACCTCGCCGGCGACAGCCAACGGCATCCTCACGGCGAACTTGCTCGGCGACCATTTCAGCGAAAAATACGGCTTGCTGGACGAACCGGTGCGCTTCACGGTGCAGAATGGCGAAGTCGTGCGGGTTGAGCACCCCAATAGCGCCATTGCGGAAGATGTTTGGACGTATCTCAACAGTGCCGAAAACGGTCGCCGCGTAGGCGAGTTTGCGATCGGCACCAATACGGCGCTCACCGAACTTACGGGCAATTTGTTGCAGGATGAAAAATATCCGGGCGTGCATGTGGCGTTTGGCAACCCCTACCCCGACCTGACGGGTGCCCAATGGAGCAGCCGCGTGCATGTGGATGTCATTCCGTTGCGTGTCAACATTTTTGTGGATGGCGTGCAAATCATGAAAGAAGGACAATTTTTGTTTGAGGAGATTTGAGCATGCAATTTTTCCCAATGCACAAACGGTATGGGCGCATCGCCATTTTCATTGACGGTTCCAACCTCTACCATACGGTGCGCGATCTTGGCGTACACATTGACTACAAACGTATCCTGGAATACTTCTCGCGGGATGGCATTTTGTTGCGCGCGTTCTACTACACGGCGCTTTTGGAAGACCGCACCCCTGACTGGCTCATTCGCCTGACCGATTGGTTGAGTTATAACGGCTACGTGGTGATTACCAAGCAGGCGCGCACTTTCCGCCGGCGCTATGTGGATGATTCGGGGCAGACACATACGGTGAGCGAAACCAAAGGCAACATTGATATCGAACTGGCGATTGATATGCTTTCGCTCGCTCCATATTACGACACCGCTATTTTATTCAGCGGTGATGGCGATTTTGTGCGCCTTGTGGAAGCCGTCCAGCGGTTGGGGGTGCGTGTGGTGGTTGTAAGCAGTGAGCGCACACGCGAGAACATGGTTTCGGATGACCTGCGCCGCCAGGCGGATGAATTCATTGACCTGGCTGACATTGCCGAGCATATCATGATGCAGGGGCAGGAATAGCGGATGGCGTGGGGCTGGCTTCTGGCGCTGGGCGTGCTCATCGCTCTTGTGGGCTTGGGGGTGGTGTGGTGGATGGGGCGCAAGCCGGCGACGCCCCACACATTGCCGCCCGGTGCAGACGTAGGGGGCTATGGGCGCGAGCGCTGGGCGCGTGAACGGCGTATGTGGGCGGCAACACTCGCCCGGCTGGAACGTCAGGCTGAACGGTTGGACCCCGTGCCGCCGCATCTGATGCGCGACATTGAACAGGCGCGCAAACGGTTGGCGCGTGCTGAGATGATGCTCAACGAGGAGGACACTGCCGATGAAGGCGCATGAGTACCCTTTTACCGTGACGATTGAAGTCCAGTTTCGCGATACCGACGCGATGGGGCATGTCAACAACGCCGTCTATTTCACCTACATGGAGACAGCGCGCTCCAAATACGTCATGCACTTGATGAATCGCCAGGGGTTAGATGCTTTGCAGATGATTTTGGCGCGTGCGTGCTGTTCGTTTCGTAGCCCCGCTTTCTTTGGCGAAACGTTGACGGTGGGCGTGGGCATTTCACGCATTGGCAACAAGAGTTTCGACATGGTCTATTGCATTGAAGGACCGGATGGGCGTCTGGTCGCCGAGGGGGAAAGCACCCAGGTCATGTACGATTACGAGGCGGGGCACTCCATCCCGGTGCCGGAAGCGTTTCGGGCGCGCGTGGCGGAAGTGCAGGGGGCATGGCAGCCGCCAACCCAAACGTAAATTGCGCGCGCGTTCTCCTCTTTGGTATGCTGGAAGGCGACACAGTGTCGCCTTTTTCTTTTTGGTGGAATGGCGCCCAGCGCCTTTGTGCAGAAGAAAGGAGGCTTGCCATGCGGCGTATGTTCATGCTGATGCTCGTCTGTTGGGGCGTGTTGCTGATGGGGTGCGCGCCTTCGTCCGAGGAGGCCACACGTGAAGCCACACCGCTTGTGTTGGTTGAAGAGGCGTCGCCCACGCCTGAGATGCAAACGTCTGTGGTGGCGGTTTCACCGACGCCTGAAACCCCTGTGACGGCTTCACCGACGCCCACCGTGGGCATGCCGCCCGAGTTGAGCGGGGCGTGTCGCCTTGTGGTGGACGCCGACACAACAGTGTACATGCGCCCCTCAACAGAAGCGGATGTGTTTGGTCTGCTGACGGCTGGGGAGACCGTGGAACTTGTCGCCCGTACCGCCGATGAGTGGGTGGCGTTTGAGCCGGGCGTGGCGCAAGCCGCAAATGTGGGGGTTTTTCGCTACCGCTGGGTTCGTCTGGGTGAAACGGCGCACGTAGAAGGCAATTGTGAAACATTGCCCGAAGTCTGGGCGCCGCGTGCGGATGGGTGTTATTTGATGGTGATACTGGAAACACCGGTCTATGCCGAGCCGCGCGACGATGCGCCGCTGCTCATCACGTTAGTGCCTGAGATGGTGGCGGCTGTCGTCGGGTGGAACGCCGACCGGACATGGGCGCAAGTGGATTTGAGTGATGGCACGGTGGGCGTGAGTGGTGCAGGGTGGGTGCAGGCTGACACGCTCAACCTCAATGGTCCATGCGACACCTTGCCGGTGGTTGAGGAATAACATGATGAGACCTGCTGGGATGAGAAATGAGAAACGGGGCGATGTGCATCGCCCCGTTTTGGAAAGAAGTACCAAGCCGTTTATTTGTCTTCAACAGCGATGAAGACGCTCACCCCTTGCCCATCGTCGGCTGGGTCCACCGAGACCATCACGGATTGCGTCTCGGACTCAAATTGAAGCAGTGCGCTCGTTTCGTCCTGGAACGAACTCGCATCGTTTGCTTCAAATCCCAGGGCGCTGAGTTGCGTGCGGAAGTAGTTGACCGCATCTTGCACGGTCATATCAGGAATGAGAAGCCCCACACTTTGCTGGAATTGAAACTCGCGCACGGCTGACGCGGGAATTTCCAGGTCAATCCCCAGCAGTTCGCTCAACGGCGTTTCTTCGGGCGCTTCAATCGCAAATTCAGCGTTGAAATCGCCCAACTCGTATGTCATGATGAGCGTGCCCTCGGCTTCCGGATTTTCGGAAGAGATACCTTTTCCGGAGAACATCATGCGCCATTTGATGGGAATGCCACCTTCCGCCAGCCAGAAATCGCCTTCGACGGTATCCATCAGTTGCAACTCGGCTGCGGCTTCGGGGTCGTCCAGCGCCGCCAGCAAGGTGGTTTTGTCAAAGTGATAATGCGTTGTTTGGATACCGTTGATGGTCTCGGTTCCCACTTTCTCGATGTCGGATAATTCATTTTCGATGGTTTCCACGTCAATAGGTGTGCCGATGTCCGTGAAATCGGGGACTTCCTCAACGGAACTCGCCATCCAGTTGTCGTCGAAGAGCGGGATGCGTGCCCAGGCTTCGTTGCCGACGACAATGTACTCGGCAAACACTTCGCCGCCCACGTTCATCACCACATGCGCGGCAGGCGGTTCAGCAACGTACTCGCCCACAATTTCCATGTTGCCGCTGGCGAAAGGCGTATCCTGCGTTTGCCCCTCAAAGGCTTCGCCAGATGTTTCAATGCTCATGCGCACGCGATAACTCTTGACGCCAAACGTTTCAAAGATGGAAGCACTGCTGGCTTCACCGCCCATAGTGCTCTCTTGCTCTTGTTGGGGGTTGTTTTCACCGGTTTCGGGCGGTGTGGTGGGTTCGGGTGTGTTGGTTGGTTCAGGGGTGTTGGTGGGTGCGGCCGTGGCGGTTGGTGGTGATGTGTCGCCAGCATTGGCGCTTTCGCCACTTTCGCCGCTTTCACCACCGCCGCATGCGGTCAGGGCGACGATGAAAACGAAGACGACCAGGGTACGCAAATACGTTCGGTAAGACATAAGCAATCCTCCTGCAAAAATTGGGGGCTGCCGTGCGGCAGCCCGTGATCAACGGAACGGCTCGGCACAAAGACCCTACGCAAAAGACGGATACGGGTTGTGGCACAGTTATTCTGGAATGCGAATGACGATCTTGCCAAATTGTTCGCCGCGGTCAAGGATGGTCAGGGCTTCTTGAATGCGGTCAAGCGGCAGAATGCGGTCAATGACTGGCTTGAGCACACCCATTTCAACCAGGCGCATCAGGTCGAGAAACTCGCCGCGCGATGACATGGTGGAACCGATGATTTTCAATTGCCTCCAGAAGACATAACGAATGTCGGTTTCACCTTTAGGGCCTGTGGTGGCGCCTACTGTCACCAGACGCCCCCCTTTGCGAAGCAGGCGAATGCTGTCCGACCAGGTGGCTTGCCCCACGTTGTCTACAACAACGTGCACACCCTTCTTGCCCGACCGTTGCCAGATTTCTTTCGCCCATTGCTCGTTTTCGCGATAGTTGACGACGAATTCCGCCCCCAATGCGCGCGCCCGTTCCATTTTTTCATCGCTACTCGTAGTCGCCCAGACACGACACCCGGCGGCACGCGCAATTTGGATGGCGGCACTGTTGACGCCGCCGCCGGCGCCCAGAATGAGCACAATCTCGCCGGGGCGAATGGCGGCTTGGGTCATCAACATGCGCCAAGCGGTGGCAAAGACGAGCGGAATCGCGGCGGCTTCCTCAAACGAGAGATGGTCGGGAATGCGGTGCAGGTTGCGGGCGGGGACAACGATGTATTCAGCAAGCCCTCCCCAACGGTGTTCGCCGATGATGGCAAAATGGTCGCACAGGCTATCTTCACCGTGTGCGCACCACTCACATTCGCCGCAACTCAACGTTGGATTGATGAGCACCCGCTCGCCAATCTCCCAGCCTTCGACGCCTTCGCCGAGCGATTCAACAACGCCGGCAACGTCGCACCCGCTCACATGCGGAAAACTGGGCGGCAAGCCGGGCAAGCCTTTCAGCACCCACAAATCCAGATGATTCAGCGCCGACGCGCGCACCCGCACACGGACTTCGCCCGGACCCGGCTCAGGTGTGGGGACGTCGGCAATGCGGACAACTTCCGGTCCACCATGTTGTTCCATGATGGCTGCTCGCATGCGCTCCTCCTTGAGGCGTTGCGTTGGTTGGAAAGGTGAAGTACGGCTCTTCATGATAGCATGCTTTGGGTTCTCGAAAAGAAGAAGCCGCACATGGTGAATATCATTTTACTGACAAGACAGTTTGCCACGATGGCACTCTGCATTACGATAGAGACGTCACAGCCGATGAGTGAGTGAGCGAGCGGGAGCGTATGAGCGTCAAACGGCAACTTGACCAGGTTGTACCGCCTGAACAGCGTCTTGAAATTGCGCGTGGCGTTTTGCGGCTGGTGCGGCGTCGTCTCTTCATTGACCGCCCCGCCCCCGACATTCTTGCGCAGTTCCAGGTCTGGCTGGACGAGATGTTGACATACCTGCTCGATGTGGATGCCCCGATTGACGAGGAATACGTGACAGCGTTGGGGCAAACACTCATCAATGACCAGCACCTGGCGACGCCGATTGTCTTGGAAGAGACCCAAACGCGCGTGCTGGATGCGCTTCTGGCCTCTCCTGCACTTGAACGTGAACAGCGTGAAGCCGTGCTGGCGCGCTGTATTCGCATGTGGGCTATCATCAACCGTGCATTTGAAGATACACGTGAAAAGTGGATTTTGGAACGTCAGGCGAGTATTCAGGAAGCGTTGTTCCGGAGCCGCCAGCACATTGAAGAACAACTGCGCGAAAGTGAAGCCCGTTATCGCTCACTTGTGGAACTCTCGCCAGACGCCATTATTTTGCACCGCAACGGTACAATTTTGTACGCCAACCAAACGACTTATCACATGTTCGGTCTCCAACCTGATGGAAGTCTGGTTGGAACGTCTATTTATACCTCTCTCAAACCCGAATACCATGATTTGGTGCGGCAACGTGTGCAACAGGTGCAGCAACACGGGCGAAAAGTGCCCACGATGCGGGAAGTATTGCGGCGGGCGGATGGCACAGAGATTCATATCGAAGTCGCGGCGGCGCCCGTGATGTACAAAGGTGAGCAAGTGGTGATGGTGGTGGCGCGCGATGTTACCGAGCGTGTGCGCGTTGAAGAGGAATTGAACGAGGCGCGCGCGCGGCTGGCGCAAGCCCAGGAGCAGGAACGTTTGCGGTTGGCGCAAGAACTGCATGACGATGTCATCCAGTCGTTGGTGGTCATGCGCTACACCGTGCAGACGACGCGCAACCTTTTGCGCTCCTGCGATGCACCGTTCGCGGCGGAAGTGCAGGAGGCGTTGCAATCCCTGCAAGAGCAGATTCGCGAGGTGACGGACACGTTGCGCAGTTATGTGCGCGAATTGCGCCCCGCCGGATTGCATGAATTGGGCTTGAAGGAAGCCTTGCAGGGGTATCTGGAACGTGTGGCTGAGAGTGCAATGGAGAAGGGTGTGCATTTGCACATCTCCTTGCAAGACCCCCCTTCATCTTTACCCGAACCGCTGGCATTGACGATTTTCCGCGCGGCGCAAGAGGGGGTTCGCAATGCGCTGATGCACGCCGACCCTACGCATGTCTGGATTTCTTTGCGTTTCGACGATGCGCGCGCCGTTTTGTGTGTGCGCGATGATGGTGTGGGATTCAATGCGCCTGAACAACTGAGTGAGTTCGCCTTGCAAGACCATTTTGGGCTGGTGGGCATTCAAGAACGCGCCGCGTGGGTGGGCGGTACGCTGCATATTGATTCCGCCCCCGGAAAAGGGACTGTGCTGGAAGTTCGGTTGCCTTTGCCATCCAAAGGGGCGAAAAGCGCCTTGTCTCACACGTTTATTGAAGAGTCACGTTGATAACAAACCCAAGGAGGCGTTGTGTGACGCAGCGAGTGCGAGTGTTGTTGGCTGATGATCACCCGCTGATTCGCACGGGGATTCGCACGGCATTGTGTGCTGAACCGGAGATTGAGTTGGTAGCGGAGGCGTCCAATGGGGACGAAGCCTATGCGCTGGCGCTCCAGCACCGCCCCGACGTGCTCTTGTTGGATTTGAACATGCCGGGGCTTTCACCATTGGAGATTGTCGCCCGTCTGCGCGATGAAGTGCCCTCTTTGAACGTTGTGGTGTTGACGGCGTTCGATGATGATGTGTATGTGCGTTCGCTCCTCAATGCGGGCGTCAAGGGCTATATTTTGAAGGATGAAGCCCTTGAGGCGGTCGTCCAGGCGATTCATAGTGTCGTGGTAGGGGGGACGTGGTTTAGCGAAACGATTGCGCGGCGCTTGTTTTCACAGAGTGATTGCGATGCGTTTGCCTCGCCGGCGGTTTTGTCGGAACGGGAGAAAGAGATTTTGCGTTATCTTCTGCGTGGTATGAGCAATCAGGAGATTGCGAAGGAATTGGGGCTTGCGGAACAGACAGTGCGCAATTACATTAGCCGAATTTATAACAAATTGGGCGTGCGTTCGCGCACAGAAGCCGCGCTCTGGGCGTGGATGCACCAGTTCAATGTGTTGTGAAGTCTTCGGAGCAGGCGCATGGCACAAAAAGCCCTGGCGGTGTGAGAGACGCCAGGGCTTTCTGCATGTTTGCGTTTAGGCGCTTGTGACTTCTACCAATTCTTTCTCCGTTTCGTCGAGCAAATCCCACACTTTTTTCACCCATCCCTTTGTGTGCCCTGTGATGAACACGTACTCTTCGGCGCGGGTGAGCGCCACGTAGAGCAGGCGCATGCTTTCTGCCTCTTCGCGCTGTTTGAGCCGTTCTTGAATGGCTTGGAAGCGTGGTCCTTCGAGTTTCTCACCCGTGAGTGGGTGAGTCCAGGCTACGCCGGCTTGCTCGCCGTCGCTGACAACCTGGGGGTAGCGTGGGCTCGTGCTTCGTCCGGCATCGGCGAGGAAGACGATGGGGAATTCAAGCCCTTTGGCGGCGTGGATGGTCATCAGGCGGACGGCGTTTTCGGCTTCGAGCACGGCTTCGCCTTCGCGCACGTCGCGCGTGTTCAGGTCTTCGATTGTGCGGTTGAACCGTCGGAGGGAGGTGAGGCGGCGTGTGCGCACAAACGCCACCAATTTTTCCACATTGCTGCGTTGCCGTTCGCCGTCGGGCAAGAGGCTCAGCGTGGCGAGGTAATCGGTGGCGTCCAGTGCTTCGCGGATGAGTTCAAAGAGCGTGACGCGCCCGCTGAGATGGCGCAGGCGCATGAGAACGTCGCGGGCATGGCGCAGATGGTCACGGTCGGAGGCTGTCAGGCGTTCAAGCAGCGCGGCAAAAGCGTCTTCATCGCTGAGCAGGGCAAAGGGTGCGCGTGGTTGCCCCTGTTCATCAAGGCGGAGGTGGAAGAGCGCGGCGTCGCTCACGCCGAACAGCGGCGAGCGGAGTGCCGCCAGCATGGCAAACGCATCGTGCGGGTCTTCCACAGCGCGCAGCAGGCTGAGCAGGTCGCGCACTTCGCGGCGGTCGAAAAAGCCGCGCCCGGCAATGGTGAGGAAGGGAATGCCCGCGTTTTTGAGCGCATCTTCGTAGAGCGCGATGTCGCTGGTGGCGCGGAAGAGGATAGCAATGTCGCCATAGGTGGCCGGGTGCGGCTCGCGCCCGACGGGCCACGCTTCCCGCACAATGCGCGCAATCCGTGCCGCAATGGTCTCGGCTTCCTGGCGGCGCACGGTGGTGATGTCGGTGCTATGCGGTTTGTCAAAGGCAATGCAGCGCACAAAGGGCGGCTTGCCCGCGGCGGGTGTGGGGCGGTGGGCGTCGAGTGGCTGGAAGGGGACTTGCTCGGCGTTCTCATCGTCGAACAGTGGCGCAAAGAGCGCGTTGAAGCGTTCGACCAGTGCTTTGTGGGTGCGAAACGAGCGGTTGAGTTCAATGGTTAGCCCGCCATGTGTGGTGATTTCGTCGGCGAGAGCAAGGAAGGCGCGCACGTCGGCGTTGCGAAAGGCGTAGATACTTTGCTTGGCGTCGCCCACCACAAAGAGCCGCCCCTGGTTGGGTGCGCCCCGCAAGGCTTGCACAATCGCGAGTTGGCGCGTGTTCGTATCCTGAAACTCATCCACAAGAATGTGGGCGATGTGCGCGCGCACGTCATCGGCAACGTCGGGTTTGGTCAGCAGGCGTGCGGCTTCAATTTCCAGGTCGTCGAAGTCGAGCGCGGGGCGGGTGCGTTTTTCGGCGGTGAACATATCGCGGGCTAGGCGTGCCGCACGCGCCCATGCGCGCAACAGCCGCGCTTCTTCCGCCGCCAGCAGGGTTTCGCACAATGCTTCAGCCGCATCTTTCAACATTTGCATGCTGTGCCGCACGTCATTTTTGTCCAGCCCGGCTTGTTGCCACGCCTCTTTCTTGCCGTAGTTGCCGAATTTGAGGGTGGCGCAGCCGCGCAGGGCGGTTATCAGTGCGTCCAGGTCAGTATCGGCAAGGGCGGTTTCGGCGGCTTCGGCATGTTCAACGAGTTCGCGCACTTTGTTGTAGAGTTTGTCATCCGGCGGTCCGAGGTCGAGTGCTTGCCGCAGGTTGGCGAGCGCGGTTTTCAGTTTCGTGTAGTCAGGGTGTGTATCCAGTCGGCGAAGGACGTCAGCCGGCAAATCATCCGGGGGCAACGTTTCGGCTGTGCGTTGCAGTGCGTCCAACGTGTCGGGTTGGCGCAACAGGGTTTTGAGTGTGCGTTGCACCTGGAAGGGGTCGTAGATGTCGAAAAGCGTGAAAGCCGTCTCGTGGTCGGTTTCAGCCAGCGCGATGGCGGCGTTTTCAACCACTTCTTCCAGCACAATGTCGCTATCAATTTCGTCCAAAATTTCAAAGTCGGGGTCAAGTTCGGCTTCGGCGGCGTATTCACGCAAGAGGCGCGCGCAAAAGGCGTGAATGGTGCCAATGCGAGCATCGGCGAGTTGCAAGTAGAGGTCGCGCCAGCGCGGGTTGTGCGGTTCTTGACGGCGCAGTTCTTCCAGTGCGCGCCGCACACGGTCGCGCATTTCGCGGGCGGCTTTTTCGGTGAAGGTAATGGCAACAAGGTCGTACACGGTGTGCCCCTCGCGCAAGAGGCGGATGTAGCGCTCGACGAGCACGCGCGTTTTGCCTGAGCCGGCGCCCGCCTGGACGAGGATGTCTTGCCCGTCGGTGTGTACGGCGCGGTGTTGTTCGGGGGTCAGCGTGAGCGAGGTGTTCATGGCGTCTGGTTCTCCTCTGTTGGTTGCACCACGCGGCGGCTTCCACAGCGGCAAAAGTTGATAAACGTGCAGAAGCCGGCACAGCGGCCGTTTTTTTCCGGCTGAGTGGGAACAGCGGGGAACACGCCCGCTTGCACATGACGCACCACGTCCGCCAACTTTTCACGGATAGCGGCGTCATGCTCGGCGAAGGTCTCGCGCTCCAGGTTGCCGCTGGTTTTGCACGTGCGCACGTGGATGAAACGCGCCGAGGCGACGGGGGTTTGAAAAGCGTGCTCGGCGCCCCACCAGTAGATGGGCAGTTGGACATGCCGCCCCTTGATGATTTCATCCGGGTTGATGGGTTTGGAGCCTGTTTTGTAGTCGAAGAGGTGCAGGCGACCGGATTCGTCCCGGTCAATACGGTCAATGAAACCGGTGACGCGAATGGTACACTCGCCCAATGGCAGGTCGAAAGTGATTTCTTGCTCCTGTTTGAAGGGCGTTGTGAGTGGCCAATCGCTCTGTGTGGCTTCCCAATGAAGCAGGCGACGCACCATGCGGTGAATGCTGATTTTTTCCCATTCCCAAAGCGGGTCGGGGCGAAAACCGAACCGCTCAGGCGCAGTGGCGAAGAGTTCGTCGGCTATCGTCTCAAGTTGCGCCAGAACTTGAGGCAGCGTCTCGGCGGTAAGCGGCGCGCTCATCTGCGCGAAGGTCTGTTCGAGCAAGGCGTGAATGAGTTGCCCGTAGTGGCGGCGGTGGATACCTTCGCGCAAGGTTTCCGGCTCACGCAGGCGGAGAACGCGGCGGGCAAAGTAGCGCACGGGGCTGAGCGCATAGTCGCGAAAGGCGCTGGCGCTCCACGTTTGCGCGGCGAGACGGGCGAGTACATCGCGGAAGGGGGGCTCGTTGGGAAGGCAGCCGTCGTAAACGCCGCCTTCTCCGCTGAGCCGCTGTTGTTCAATGTGGGCGTTTTGCTGAACACGGGCGATACGCTCGGCGAGCGTGGCGGGCGCTTCTTCCATTTCGCCAAGCACGGTGGCAAGCACCTGTTCCGCCGGGGCGATAGCGGTGTCGGCGGTCGGCGGCGCGCCCCGCCGAATGGTTTCTGTGCACGCTTGCCGCAGGTCGTCGGGAAGCAGGTCCGTGATGGCGGTCCAGAAGGGCGAAGGCGGCCAGATCGTCCCGTTGTCGTCAAAGCGGGTGCGGCTCAGCAGAAGTTGCTGGGCGTGGGCGATGAGTTCGTAGAACAAGGCGACCTCGGCGGCGGGGTCGGGTTGGCGCAGGGGAATGCCGTTTTCGTGCAAGTGTTGGCGCTCATGACGACGCAACAAAGGGTCGGGCGGGGTGGGCGACGGCCAGACGCTTTCGTTCAGCCGCAGTAGGCAGAGCACTGGGCGCTGGACGGCGCGCGCGAGTGTGGTATCGGTGGCGAGAACGGCGTCATGCGGGGCGTGTGAACGGTAGAAGTAGCGCACGCCGTTGAGCGTGGCGCGCAACATGCTCACAAAAGTATGCCAGGTGAGCGTGCCAAGGTCGGCGAGCGTGGCGCCTTTCGCAAGCGAATCGAGTTGGTGCTGGAAGGTTTCCCAGGCGACGCGGTGGCGTTCGCTGTGCAGGCTGGTTTCGGCTTGCAACGCTTCGGGGATGTGGGCGTCGTCGAGAAGCGTCCGCAACCAATCCACGTATTCGGGAAACGTAGCGCTTTTGGGCGGTGTAAGCCGCTGGAAGAAGGCGGCCAGTCGTGTGCGCAAGGTCTCCAAGACGTCGGGCGCGCTGCGTGAGAGGTCGAGGCGCAAGCGCCCGCTCTCATCGTCCTGCTCGTCTTCTGCCGGGAAAACCTGTTCAGGCAGCGGGGTGAGCATGTCGAGCCAGGTATCGCGTCCACGCACAACAATTTCTTCGGCAGAGAGGCGTTCCAGCATGTGGGTGGCGTCGGTGTCGGGCCATGCCCATTGAAAGAAGGGGCTATGCCAGGCGTCCAGCAGGTCTTCGCGGCGGAAGTTGCGCCGTGGAATGTCGAGCAGGGTAATGATGTGGCTGATGAGCGGGTTGGCGGCAAGCGGTTCTTCACGCGCCAGCGCCAACGGAATATTGTACTCGTGGCTGATGCTTGTGAGCAGGGGGGCGGTTTCATCCAGGTTGGGCGCGACAAGCAGAATGTGGTGCGCAGGTGTGCCCGAATCAAGCCAGCGGCGCACATGGCGCAACACAGCGCGGATTTCGCCTTCAATGTCGGCGGCTTCGACAAGGTGCAGGGTGTGTTGGGCGTCGGCGTGGTGTGTCGGGGGAAAGGGGGGCGCAGCGGGTTCAAAAAGCGACGCCTGAATGTGTGCCAGGCCGGCTGGGCGTGTGGGCGGTGGCGTTGCCAGCGGGTGTTCTTCAACAGGGACGCCGGCTTCGGCGCAGAAGCGGCGCAAGCGTTCGCGTGTGCGCTGGAAGGGGATGTCCACGGTGCGCGGGCTGTTATCGGTCAACGCAACGGTGACGGGCGTGCCGTGGCGGGCGAGCGCAGCGAGCAGGCGGCAGTGCAGTGGGGAAAGGTCGGCAAAACCGTCCACCACCAGCGCGGGAATACCGGGCGAGAAGCGGTCTTCTTCCAGCGCATTGAGAACCACGCGGAGCAGGGTATGCTGGTCGGCAAGGTTGTGTTCGTGCAAGATGGTTTGGTAGGCGCGGTAGGCGTTGAAAAGCAGGCGCAGGCGCTCATGTTCGATGTGGTCGGGAATGGGCTGGGCGGTGTGTGTCCACTCTTCAAGGAAAGCCGTCAGGGTGCGGATAAAGCCGCCCGTGTCGGCGATAGGGGCAAACAGCCCCAAGGCGTTTTGGTCGGCAAGGCGGCGGACTGTGCGACGCACGAGCATGTATTGCGTGGCAATGTCAATAAAGGTTGGGCTGTCGGGGAGCATATCGGCGAATCGGCGTGCAAATTGCCCAAAGGTGAGTACCTGAAGGTTCGAGCAGTCAATGTGCGCATGCCAGATTTCCACAGCCAGCGGGGTCGGCAGAAGAACCCACGCCGGGGACGTGGCGGCGTGGAGACGTTCAACAAGCATACTGGTTTTGCCGTGCCCGCTGGGTGCTATCAACAGCGTGAGTGGTGTTGGTGTCATGTGGGGCTCCTTCTGCTTGGTTGGCGCGGCAATGTGGAATGACGCCGTGCGGGGCAATCATAGCGCGAAGTGGGCGAGTGTTCAAAAAAGTAGGTGAATTGAAGGCGTGGAAGGCGGATTTGGGGAGCGGTGGCAAAACAAAAAGGGCGCGGAAATCTCCGCGCCCTTGCCTCGTAGCAGAGGATACTTACTTGATTTCGACCTTGGCGCCGGCTTCTTCCAGCTTCTTCTTGGCTTCTTCGGCTTCTTCCTTGGAAACGCCTTCCTTGATCTTCGAGGGCACGTTTTCCACGGCTTCCTTCGCTTCGCGCAGACCCAGGCCGGTCAGTTCGCGCACAACCTTGATGACCTGGATGCGGTTCGCGCCGGCATCGGTCAACACGACATCGAATTCGGTCTTTTCTTCCGCAGCAGCGGCTTCACCACCGGCAGCACCGGGCGCAGCCGCCACGGCCACGGCAGCCGCAGCCGTCACACCCCAGTGTTCTTCCAGGCGCTTCGCCAGTTCGGCGGCTTCCATCAGCGTGAGTTCGTCCAGCATTTTGATGATGGCATCCAAATCAGCCATTGTTGAATCCTCCCTTCAACTGTTGTATTTTCAAATTGATCGTGTACAGAGAATGTGTTGGGCTTATTCAGCCCCTTGCTCCGCATACGCTTTGAGCGTGAGGATGAGATCACGCTGCGGCGCTTGCAGGAGCATAACCAACTTTTGGGCGGGTGCCTGAATGGTGGCAATGAGCGTCGCCAGCAGCTCCTCGCGGGACGGCAGTTTCGAGAGCGCCTCGATACCTGCTTCGTCCACGATTTGGCCGGTGACGATACCACCTTTCACCTTCAAGAGTTCGTGGTCTTTGGCGAACGCCAACAGCGTCTTGGCGGCGGCGGCCGGGTCTTCTTCGGCGAAGAGCACTGCCGTCGGACCGGTCAGCAGCTCTTCCGGCACGGGAAGACCGGCTTGCGACAACGCCAACCGCAAGAGCGTGTTCTTGGCGACCATGTAGACCGAGCCAGGCGCTTTTTCACGCAACTGGCGGCGGAAATCGGTCATTTCGGCCACCGTCAAACCACGATACTCTGTGAAGATGATGGCCTGCGCCCGCTGGCTGCGTTCCGTCAGGTCAGCAACCAGTGCTTCTTTTTTCGCGCGTGTGATAGGCAAAGGCCTCACCTCCTTTCGATTGATGGCCATGTGGCCTTGTAAAACAAAAACGCCTTCGCACCGCGCATACCGATGCAAAGGCGTGAAAAGCCCCACAAAATCAGGTCTTCGTTCCTTTGCCTCGGCAGGCGCAATGCTTTCAGCCCAAAGGGCACCTGCTGTCTACGGCAAAAACCGTATGCAGTTGATTCAAAACTGGGGGGCGGATAAACCGCCCCCACCAGCGCGCTAGTATAGCACGATTTAGGATGTGCGCAACTGTGATGCTTCGGCGACGGAGACGCGCACACCAGGCCCCATCGTAGAGGTCACGGCAACACGGCGGATCATCTGCCCTTTTGCACCTGCGGGGCGATTGTTCACAATGGCTTCCATAACGGCTGCCATGTTTTCAAGCAGTTGATCCACCGAGAAGCTGACTTTTCCAATGGGCACGTGAATGTTCGCCGTTTTGTCCAGGCGGTACTCGATACGGCCCGCCTTGGCTTCTTTGATGACACGCGGCAAGTCTTCGGGTGGCACGACCGTGCCGGCCTTGGGGCTGGGCATCAGGCCGCGTGGACCAAGGATACGACCAAGGCGACCCACAATGCGCATCATGTCCGGGGTGGCAATAGCAACATCAAAATCGGTCCACCCTTGCTGAATCTTTTGCGCCAGGTCTTCACCGCCGACATAATCAGCGCCGGCTTCTTCCGCCGCTTTGGCGGCGTCGCCCTCGGCGAAGACGAGCACACGCACTTGCTTCCCCGTCCCGTGCGGCAAAACCACCGTGCCACGGATTTGCTGGTCGGCTTTGCGCGGGTCGAGGTTGGTGCGGATATGCAATTCTACCGTTTCATCAAAGTTGGCATACGCCGTTTCTTTGACGAGTTCCAGTGCTTCGCGCGGCGAGTATTCACGCGTACGGTCAATCTTCTTTGCGGCTTCGAGATACTTCTTTCCGTGCTTCGGCATTGTTCTCACTCCTTGTGGTCAAGCGGGCAGAGCCCTCCCACTGTTGATTAGTCAACCACTTCGATGCCCATACTGCGGGCGGTCCCTTCAATCATGCGCATAGCGGCTTCGATGTCGTTCGCGTTGAGGTCTTTCATCTTCGTTTCCGCGATTTGGCGCACTTGTTCGCGCGTCACCTTCCCAACCTTGTTGCGGTTGGGTTCGCCGCTCCCTTTTTCCACACCTGCGGCTTTGCGCAGCAGGTCGGCGGCAGGCGGCGTCTTGGTGATAAACGTGAACGACCCGTCGGTGTACACCGTAATTTCGACGGGGATAATTTGCCCCATTTGCGCCTGCGTGCGGGCGTTGTACTCCTTGCAGAACGCCATGATGTTGACGCCGTGCTGACCCAACGCAGGACCAACGGGGGGCGCAGGGTTGGCCTTACCGGCCGGCAACTGCAACTTGATGATTGCTTTGACTTTTTTAGCCATACCTCTTCACTCCTTGTGGTCGTTCGGGGTCTTTCCCCTGCCACGTTGATAATTTTTCCCCTATGTGCGCTCAACTTGCAAAAAGTCGAGCTCGATAGGGGTTTCGCGACCAAAGAAATTGACCAGAACGCGCACTTTGCCGCGTTCGCGGTCGATGTAATCCACCGTTCCGTGGAAATCCTTGAACGGTCCATCCACAATCTGAACCGGATCGCCCTCGCGGAAATTGATTTTGAACGTGGGCGATTTGGTTTCCATGCGCTCCAAGATGCGCTGGACTTCTTCCTCTGCAAGCGGCGTGGGGCGGTTGCCCATGCCAACAAAGCCGCTCACATCGGGTGTATTGCGCACGACTGACCAGGACTCATCGTCCAGAATCATTTGCACCAATACATAGCCGGGGAAAATGCGGCGTTGCACCGTGCGACGCTGACCGCCTTTGAGTTCCACCTGTTCTTCGGTGGGAACAATCACCTGGAAGATGCGGTCTTGCATCCCCATGGCTTTGATGCGCTGTTCGAGGTTCTTTTTGACCTTGTTTTCGTAGCCCGAATAGGTGTGAATGACATACCAGGCGCGACCATCGTCGGGAGTTTCCTCCGACTCTGGCGCTTCGTCTTGAACCTCGTCATGTTCCTGTTCGGGCTCTTGTTGCGCTTCCAATTTTTCCAATTCGTCCACGGTGCTCCTTCCTTCCCAGACCTGGTCGTACAAGCCTGTGGTTAGAACTGCTGAATGAGGAACGCAATGAGACGCGAGAACAGGTAGTCCCATGCGCCCAAGAACAGGCTCAGTGCGATTGTGACCGCCAACACAACCATCGTCAGGTTGATGGCTTCTTCACGGCTGGGCCATGTGACTTTTGCCAATTCTGCCCGCACTTCACGAAAGTAGCGGGTAACTGCATTACCGGATGTGCGTTCGGTTGCCTTGGCCACAGGTTTGCCTCCCTTTCACGTATCTTCTTACTTCGCTTCACGATGCAACGTGTGGCGACGGCAACGCGGGCAGTACTTCTTCAACTCCAAGCGCTGCGGGTCATTCCGACGATTCTTTTCAGTCGTGTAGTTGCGTTCCTTGCATTCAGTGCAGGCAAGCGTAATCACCGTCCGAATTGCTTTCTTCGCCATGGTTCACTCCTCACTGGCTCGCAAAATGGGAGGGGGCAGTGTTGGGCCCCCTCCCACATGCTCTTTCGTTGCTGGCCCGTTGGTCGGGCGTCAAACTCATTCGAGAATCTTGGTGATGACACCGGCGCCGACGGTGCGGCCACCTTCGCGGATAGCGAAGCGCGACCCTTCTTCCAACGCCACCGGCGCAATCAGTTCCACGGTCATGTTCACGTTGTCGCCCGG
>NZ_LGKN01000010.1 GCF_001306175.1 Ardenticatena maritima | reverse complement strand
CTCGCCCCAAGATGAGGCCACCCACCTCCGCGAGAGGGTAAGCGCGCTGGGAGACGACCAGTTCGATAGGCCGGTGGTGGAAGCGTGGTAACACGTGTAGCCTACCGGTACTAACGCGCGAGGGCTTGCCGCGCATTCGCGCAGGATTTCTGCTCCGCATCCATTGCAATTGGTTTTACATTGACAAGTGCATATTTGGTAGCCTTCAAAGGAAGGTTGGTGACTTTCGCGGTGGGGGTACACCCGGTCCCATCCCGAACCCGGCAGTTAAGCCCACCAGCGCCGATGGTACTGCGCGGGCAGCCGCGTGGGAGAGTAGGTCGTTGCCAACCTTCCTTTTTGTTTTTTTGCTATTGTAAAAAGCCCGCCTGATTTCAGGCGGGCTTTTTGTGTGGCTGAGCGGCGGTGTTTAGTGATGCAAGATTTGCGAGAGAAAAAGTTTGGTGCGTTCGTGGCGTGGGTTGGTGAAGAAGTGTTCCGGTGTGCCTTCTTCAACGATTTGCCCGGCATCCATGAAGATGATGCGGTCAGCGACTTCACGGGCAAACCCCATTTCGTGGGTGACGACCACCATTGTCATGCCGGAGCGTGCCAGTTCGCGCATGACGTCGAGCACTTCTTTGATCATCTCGGGGTCAAGAGCGGATGTCGGTTCGTCGAAAAGCATGATTTTGGGTTGCATGGCCAGTGCGCGGGCAATAGCAACGCGTTGCTGCTGACCACCAGAGAGTTGGCCGGGATATTTGTGTGCCTGGTCGGCAATTCCGACGCGTTCGAGCAATTCCATAGCCAGTTTTTCGGCTTTTTCGCGTGGCCACTTGCGCACAATGCGCGGCGCCAAGGTGATGTTGTCGAGCACCGTCATGTGCGGGAAGAGGTTGAACTGCTGGAAAACCATCCCCACTTCACGGCGGATGGCTTCGATATTGCGCACGTCGTGGCTGAGTTCAATGCCATCAACAATGATGCGCCCTTCGTCGTGTTTCTCCAGGTGATTGATACAGCGGATGAGCGTAGATTTCCCCGAGCCGGATGGTCCGATGATGACCACAACCTCTTGGCGTTTGACGCGCGTGGTAATTCCTTTGAGCGCCCAGAAATCGCCAAAGCGTTTTTTGACGTTTTCCATAATGATGATGTCGTCGTTGTGAGAGCCGTTGCCTTGTGATTGCTGTGTCATTTTTTCCTCCTCATCCAGAACTTAGCGCCGGTTGACATTCAGGCGTTCTTCGATACGACGGCTTGTGTACGACATCGAGTAAGAGAAGACCCAGTAGATGAGCGCGATAAACACAAAGACTTCGCGCTGCAACCCGATAAACTCAGGCTGTGAGATGACACTGCGAGCGATGGCCAGTAATTCGAGCAAGCCCACAATCAGCACCAGTGTGGTATCTTTGAAGAGGGCGATGAATTGCCCCACAAGGGCCGGGATAACAATGCGCAGCGCTTGGGGCAGGATGATGTATTGCATCATTTGGCGGTAGTTCAGCCCAAGGGCTTGTGCTGCTTCGTATTGCCCTTTGGGGATGGCTTGCAACCCCCCGCGCACGTTTTCGGCAAGATAGGCGGCTGAGAAGAGTGTGATACCGGTGACCGCGCGGATGAATTTGTCCACGCGGACATCACTGGGCAAGAAGAGCGGCAAGAGCAGAGACGCCGTCCACAGGACTGTGACGAGCGGCACACCGCGGATAATTTCAATGTAGAGAATGGAAAATATCTTGACAACGGGCAGGCTGCTGCGCCGCCCAAGGGCAAGCAATACCCCAATCGGAAACGAGGCGACAATCCCAATAACCGCCAACAAGATGGTCAGTGTCAGACCACCAACTTGCCCCGAAGGAATGTTGGCTTTGAAGAATGGCGGGCTCGATTGTGGGCGTACATCCCACAAGATGATGAGAACGACGAAGAACGAAAGCACCCAGAGCCACACAAGGTATTTGCGTAGGCGGATGTTTTGCCAGGCGCCAAGGTATTGTCCGGCAATGAAGAGCCCCGCCATAAGCAGGAGGTTGATTTTGCTGGCTGTTGTGACGGGCAAGAAGAGAAACGCCAGCACACCAAGCAGAATGGCGCTGATGGTGGCTGTCCATTCTCGTCCGCGCCAGGCCCCCCAACTGAGCCCTCCGAGCGCGACCACGATACCCAATGTGACCCACGAGCGCCACAATTCTTCTTGAGGGTAAGGGCCGACCATAAAAAGCCGCAGGTTTTGTTTGACGACATTCCATTCCGCGGCGAAAAAGACCCATGCCAGAATGCGGTACACCACGAATGCCAGCACAGGCGTGAGAACAATCGTAATGAGCGCGTTGTACCATGGTGTGAACAGGTTATCACGAATCCAATGCGTGATGCTCATGGCGAGCGAAGGTGTTGTGCGGGTTTGGGGTGTTGCTGTCATGGGTTACCTCTCAACCAGACGCACTTTTTGATTGTACCAGTTCATAAAGAGCGATGTGAGCAAACTTGTTGTGAGATAGCATGCCATTACGATGGAAATCACTTCCAACGCTTTGCCGGTTTGGTTTTGAATGGTCGTTGAGACGGCAAACAGGTCTGGGAAGCCGATGAAGAAAGCCAGACTGGAGTTTTTGGTCAGGTTGAGGTATTGGCTAGTCATGGGTGGGATGATAATACGCATGGCTTGCGGCAAAATGACAAATCGCAGGCTTTGCACGGTAGAAAGCCCCAATGCCGTAGCCGCTTCACGTTGCCCTTTGTCCACGGCTTGAATGCCGGCGCGGACGATTTCAGCAATGAACGCCCCTGTATAGACCACCAACCCGATGAGCAGCGCCGCAAATTCCGGCGCCAGAACTGTGCCGCCTGTGAAGTTCAAGCCAGCCAATTCGGGGCGTGTGATGCCAAACGGTTGCCCCGGTGCCAGAAACCAGCCGGCTACGACAATCACAAGCCAGGCGATGATACTGGATGTGATGGGGTAGGATGTTTGCCCGGTGCGGTCTTCACGCGCCCATTGGATGCGGTAGACGATATACGCAATGACGAATGCGGCTACGAAGAAACCCAGCCAGACGCGGAACCCTTCAAGTGGCTCGATCCATGGAATGGCAAGCCCGCGATTGCTGAGGTACGTGGGACCCGGCAAAACGATGGCTTGCCGAACACGTGGAAATTTCAGCATGACGGCGGTGTACCAGAAAAAGAGTTGCACCAGCAGAGGAGTGTTGCGAATGGTTTCAACATAAACGGTGGCAATGCCACGCAGCAGCAGGTTGGGCGAAAGGCGCAAGATGCCCATGATAGTGCCCAGAATGGTTGCGAGGGCAATCCCAATCAGGGCGACGCGCACGGTGTTGACGATACCGACGAGGAAGGCGCGGGCGTAGGTGTCATCGGACGTGTAGGGAATGATGGTATCGCCAATGTCGAAACCGGCACGCAAGCGCAGAAAGTCGTAGCCCGGTGTCAACCCTGCTTGCGCAAGACCTTCGCGCGCGTTGTTGAAGAGGTAGCGAGCTGTTACCACCACAACAAGCAAAAAGATGATTTGCGCGATAATGGCCAGGACACGTTCGTCACGCCAGAATGGGGGACGTGTGTGTTCGTTCGGTAGCGTGGTGTGGGCCATAAAAATGTTCCTCCACCAAAAATCTCTCTAAACGAATGCGCTCAACATTGATGAATGCAAGAAAAGAAGGGCGGCTACGTGTTGCAGCCGCCCTTCGCGTCGTTGGGCTTAGCGGAATGGCGGCGAGTAGAGCAAACCGCCGTCAGTCCAGAGCGCGTTCAAGCCGCGTGGCAGGTTGAACGGTGTATCGGGACCAAGGTTGCGGTCGTAGATTTCAGCGTAGTTGCCAACGTGCTTCACCACACGATAGGCGAAGTCATTGGTCAAGCCCAAGCCCGTACCCAAGTCGCCTTCCAGCCCAAGGAAGCGGCGCACGTTCGGGTCTTCGCTGTTCATGAAGTCGTCAATGTTCTGCGAGGTGATGCCAAATTCCTCGCCCTGAATGGTGGCGAAGACCACCCACATAATCACGTCGTGCCAGATGGGGTCGCCCTGCAACACGGCGGGACCCAAAGGCTCTTTCGAGAGCGTCACGTCCAGAATGACGTGATCATCCGGGTTCTGCAAGACCGTGCGGCGCGAGACCAGCCCCGACTTGTCGGTCGTCACAGCGTCGCAGCGCCCTTCTTCGTAGGCGTTGAAGGTGCTGTCGGCGTCTTCAAAGACCACCGGCTCGTAGTCGAGACCGCGGGCGCGCATTTGGTCGGCGAGGTTCAACTCGGTGGTCGTCCCCGTCTGCACACAGATGGCCGCGCCGTTGAGGTCTTCCATGCTGGTGATGTTGTCCGCCTTGCGGACCATGATGCCCTGACCGTCGTAGAACGTCACCACACCGAAGTCCAGCCCGACGCTAGTGTCGCGGCTCAGCGTCCAGGTGGTGTTGCGAATGAGCACGTCCACTTCACCCGTTTGCAGAGCCGTGAAGCGTTCTTGCGCCGTCAGCGGGCGGTATTCAACCGCGTTCGGGTCATCGAAGATGGCGGCGGCAACCGCCTTGCAGAAGTCCACGTCAAAGCCGGCGAAGTTACCGCTTTGATCAAGATAGCCGAAGCCGGGCAACGCCTGGTTGACGCCACAGATGAGTTTGCCGCGGGCTTTGACCGTGTCGAGCAGGCTTCCACCTGTTTGCTGGGCTTCTTCTTTCTCTTCGGGGATGGGGGTGGGGGCTGCTGTTTCAGCCGCGCCGCCGGTTTCGGCGCTTGTTTCGGTGGGCGTGCTGCTTTCGCCACCGCCACCACAGGCAGCCAAGGCAAGCGCCAATGCTGCGAGCAATGTGATGAGCAGGAACACTCGTCGGTTCATACTTCTCCTCCTTACTATTCAATTGACACCACTGGGCAAACACCCAGAAAACGACCGAAAGATAACAGCGCACGGGTTCTGCAAAATGGGGCGGGCTCAGTGCTGTGCGCGGTACATAGCAGTATAGGAGATGGCGCGTACATTTGTCAAACGCTTTTTCTTTAGCCTGTTGAAAGGTTTGCCGGGCTGATAGAGGCTCGGCTAGAATGCATGGTGTATGTTGAGATGCCAACCAAAAAGGAAAGGAGCAGGTATGGCAACAGTTTACCGCATTGGGGTGATTGGGACGGGGTTTGCTGAAAAAGTGACCATTCCCGCGTTGCAGCGCCATGCGCGTTTTGAGGTGGTGGCGCTGGCGGCACGCAACCCTGAAAAGACGCGCGCCGTGGCAGAACGGTTCGGCATACCGCATTGGTACACTGATTGGCAAGCGTTGCTGGCGCGTGATGATTTGGATGCGGTGGCGATTGTGACCCCGCCCTACTTGCATCACGAGATGACGATGGCGGCGCTGGAAGCCGATTTGCATGTTCTGTGCGAAAAACCGATGGCGCTGAATGCTGAGCAAGCGTTCGAGATGTGGCGCACGGCGCAGCAACGCCATCGCACAGCCATGATTTGCCACGAATTCCGCTATTTGCCGGCGCGCCAGGTGTTTGGCGACCTGGTCGCACAAGGTGTGCTCGGCTCACTGCGGCGCTTGCTCATCCAGGCGCATATGGATGTTTTTGCCGACCCGACACGCCCCTGGTCGTGGTGGTCGGATGCGGCGCGCGGGGGCGGTATGCTCGGCGCGATTGGGTCGCACTATTTCGACGCCTTGCACCACTGGTTTGGGCGCTTGCCCGTGCGCGTCTGGGGGCGGCTGAGCACATTCATCCCCGAACGCCCCACAGAAGATGGCGAGATGCGCCCCGTGACGTCGGATGATGCGGCGCTCGCCGTGGTCGAATACGACGATGGGGGGCAAGCCGTCTTCGATTTGATGGCGGTGGCGGTGCCGCGCCGCGAAAGTCTGGTCATGGCGGTGGGGTCTGAGGGCACGATTGTGCTGGAAGGTGATACGCGCGTGCGTGTGGCGCGCCAAGGCGAACCGTTCAGCGAGCACCCCGTGCCAACGCTGGAACGCCAACCCGACGAGCATTGGCTGCTTGCGCCGTTCATGCGCCTGCTGGACGATTTCGCATGGGGCATTGACAAAGAAGCGTCGCCGTCGCCCAATTTTTACGATGGATTGGCGCACCAACTCTTTTTGGACGCGGTGCGATTGTCGGAAGAAGTTCGTTCATGGGTCCCGTATGACCTGGACGAGTTTCTGGAATCGCACAGCAAATAGGCGTGCCTTCATGAGTTTTCCCGCCTGTCTGCACAGATTCTCCACAATTGGGCGATAAGGTGAAGGTAGGCAAATTTGGGAGCAAAGGGGGAAGCGTTATGTCGCCTGAGCGTATTTTAGTGGTGGATGACGACAAGGAAATCGTGCGCCTGGTACGTGCCTACCTGGAGCAAGCAGGCTATCAGGTGTTGACGGCGTATGATGGGCGCGACGCCTGGCGTATTTTGCAGGTTGAGCGCCCCGACTTGTTGGTGCTGGATTTGATGATGCCCGAAATAGATGGGTGGGAACTCACGCAGCGCATTCGGCGCGAGCCGGCGCTAGCCGCCATGCCGATTATTATGCTGACGGCGCGCGTGGACGATACCGATAAGGTGCTGGGCTTGGAATTGGGCGCCGACGATTATGTCACCAAACCCTTCAACCCGCGCGAAGTGGTGGCGCGGGTGCGGGCGCAATTGCGGCGCATGCGCTTGTTGAACAACAGCGGCGGGCGCTACGATATTCTCACAGTGGGTCCCTTGCGGCTGGATGTCGCGCGGCATGAAGCCACGTTGGATGGACAACCGCTTGATTTGACGCCCACCGAGTTCAAAATTCTGCAAACGATGATGATGCAACCGGGGTACGCCTTCACCCGTGCTGAATTGATTGAGCAGGCGCTGGGGTATTCCTACGAAGGGCTTGACCGCACGCTTGACTCGCATATCAAAAACTTGCGGCGCAAAATCGAACCCGACCCCAAAAACCCCACGTTCATCCAAACCGTCTATGGCGTCGGGTATCGCCTGAACGATGAGATTGATGCGCCGCGCTCGGAGTCTCTGCCATGAACCGGTTTTGGGTGCGGCTCAGCCTGGCGTTTATGGCGCTCATCCTCTTTTTCTTCGTCGTTCCCGTGATGGTGGTGGCGTTGAATACCGCGGGGGTTTTGCGCAACGCGCCGCCTGAATTGCGCCCTGATACGCCGCCCACGCTGGTGCAACCGGGGCAACCCGACGGGCCGCCTCAAAGGCGGTTGTCACGGCGTTTCACACTTGAAGCCGAAGCCTACCGGCAAGCCTTCCGGCGGGCGTTTCTGGAAGGACTGCCCGGTTTTCTCACACGCACAACGCTCGTCGCGGGGATTTTGGCGCTGGCGCTGGGGATTTGGCTCAGCCGCGGCTTGACCGAACCGCTTTCACGCCTGGAAGAAGGGGCACGTGCTGTTGCCAGCCACAATTGGGCGTACCGCGTGCCGGAAGAGGGTCCCGATGAAGTGGCCGAAGTCGCGCGCGCCTTCAACGAAATGACAGCAACGCTGCAACAAAGTGAAATGCTCCGCCGCCAACTCTTGTCAGACGTGGCGCATGAATTACGCACCCCCTTGACCGTGCTGCAAGGCAATTTGCGCGCCATGCTGGATGGCGTCTATCCGCTGGAACCCGCCGAGATTGGACGCCTGTATGACCAGACGCGCCACCTGAGCCGCCTGGTGGAAGATTTGCATTTGCTGGCGCAAGCCGAAGCGCAGGCGTTGCCGCTGGCGCGTACTTCGTTTGACATGCGCGAGATGGTGCGTGAGGTGGTGGAGTTGTTTCGCCCGCTGGCGGAAGCCAACGATGTGCGCCTGCTTGTTGAGACGGACGACGCGCCGGCGCCCGTGTATGCCGACCGTGCCCGCATTCAGCAAATCCTGAACAACTTTTTGAGCAACGCCCTGCGCCATACCCCTGCCGGGGGGCGTATCACCGTGTGTGAACGCCGCGAAGGAGACCGCGTGCGCGTGGAAGTGCAGGATACGGGCGAAGGGATTGCCCCGGAGCATTTGCCGCACGTGTTCGAGCGCTTCTATCGGGCGGATAAAGCCCGCGACCGCGAACATGGCGGCACCGGGCTGGGCTTGGCCATCGCCAAAGCGTTGGCGGAAGCGCACGGCGGCGGGGTGTGGGTGGCCAGCGAAGGGAAGGGCAAAGGCGCGACGTTTGGCTTTTGGCTGCCGTTGCACACAGGCGACCACACCCTTTGAGGTGTGGCGGAGAGCCGCCGAAGCCCCCGCATTGGGGGCTTTTTTCTTTGCGTGATGTTCACGTACCTGTTTGACAAACAGAAGCGCTTTGTTTACAACCCGCATGGCAACCGATAAGGGAACTGACCGATGAGACGGATTGGGATAGACGTTGGCGGGACGTTTACCGACATTGTTCTTTTCGACGGCGAAACCTGGCGCATTGACAAAGTTCCCACCACCCCCGACGACCAGAGCCGCGCGATTGTCGCCGTCTTGCAGCGGCTGGCGGAACCGCTGGAAACGCCGATTGTGCACGGCACAACCGTGGCGACGAATGCGCTCCTCGAACGGCGCGGCGCCCCTACCGCCCTCATCACCACGCGAGGCTTTCGCGACGTGCTGGCGATTGGACGACAGCACCGCCCATACCTCTACCGCCTGGCGCAACACCGCCCACCGCCTCTTGTGCCCGACGAGTGGCGGCTGGAAGTGCCTGAGCGGCTGAGCGCCGATGGGCGTCTCATCGAGCCGCTGGATGAAGCCGTGGTGCGGCAATTGGCGGAACGCATTGCCGCCAGCGACATCGAAAGTTTGGCGGTGGTTCTGCTCTTTTCGTTCCTCGATGCGCGGCACGAGCGGCGTATTGCCGAGATTGTGCGCGAATATGCGCCCGACGTGCCCATTTCGCTCAGTAGCGAGATTTTGCCTGAATATCGCGAGTACGAACGCACGGCGACCACGGTGGTCAATGCGTATGTGTGCCCACCCGTGCGCCGCTACCTCACGCGTTTGGCGAATGGCATTGGGCAACGCCCCGTGTGGTTGATGCAGTCGAACGGGGGCATTGTCAGCGTCGAGCAGGCGACAGAGCATGCCGCGCGGTTGCTGCTGAGTGGGCCAGCCGGTGGTGTCGTGGGGGCGTTTCACCTCGCGCAGATTGCCATGCGCACGCCCACGCCGCACATCATCACCCTTGACATGGGCGGAACGAGCACCGACGTGGCGCTTTGCCCCGGCGAAATTCCCACCACCGCCGAAACCGAGATTGGCGGTGTACCCATTCGCCTGCCCATGATTGACATCCACACCGTGGGGGCTGGGGGCGGCAGTCTGGCGCGGGTGGATGAAGGGGGCGCTTTGCGCATTGGTCCCCAAAGTGCGGGTGCTTTGCCTGGTCCTGTCTGCTATGGGCGTGGCGGCATTATCCCCACCGTAACCGACGCCAACTTTGTCGCCGGGCGGCTGGATGCAACGCATTTTCTGGGAGGGCGTGGCGACATTCGCCCCAATGTTGCCGCGGCGCGTGCGGCCTTGGCGGCATTGGGGAAACCGCTGGGACTTTCCCCCGAAGCGGCGGCGCTGGGCGTTTTGCAGGTCGCCAACGCGATCATGGCGCGCGCCGTGCGCCGCGTTTCCATTGAGCGGGGGCATGACCCGCGCGAGTATGTGCTTGTCCCCTTTGGCGGCGCGGGTCCCTTACATGCGTGCGAATTGGCGGATGCGCTGGGGATCCGCCGTGTGATGGTGCCCCCTTCCCCCGGTGTGCTGAGCGCCTTGGGACTTCTGCTTGCCGACATGGCGAGCGACCATGTGCAAAGCCTGCTCATCTCCGCCGACGCCCTGTTGCACGACGACGCCCCCTTGCGGCAGACCCTTGCCGCGGTTCGGGCGCACGTCGAAACACGGCTGGCTGCGCAAGGTATTCGCAATCCGTCCTGGCAGGCATGGCTGGATATGCGCTACCGTGGGCAGAGTTATGAACTCTCTGTGCCGCTGGCGCTTCCGTATGAAAGCGGACAGGTGGCGCAGGTGGTGCGCGCGTTTCACGAGATGCACCAACACCGCTACGGCTACGCCATGCCCCAAGAGGCCGTCGAGGTGGTGGCGGTGCGTGTGCGCAGTGTGGGGCACATTCCGCGCCCGGCGTTGCCACGCCTGCCGGCGGCGACGGAGCCGGTGGAAACGGCGCTGGTGGGGCGTCAACCCGTCTGGTTCACCCACGAAGCGCCGCATGAAGCGCGGTTGTACGCCCGTGCACGCTTGCAGGTCGGGCACCAGTTTCAGGGGCCTGCGGTGGTTGTGCAGTTCGACAGCACCGTGGTTGTTCCCCCTGCGTGGCATGCCCATGTGGACGAATGGGGCATGCTCTGGCTGGAACGTCAGACGGGCTAAAAACAAACACTATTCGCACATTCTCGGCAACTTCGTATAATCGAACCGCCGGTCTGCAACGGCGCAGGCGGCCACAGACCGGCGGGCACTCATTGAGCGCCTGCCGGTTCTTTGTTGGAAACAGGTTGTCAAAGGCAATGAAACAATTCATGGAGGCAGAGCGGTGAAACTGCACGAATATCAATCAAAACAGATTTTTGGCCGCTTTGGTATTCCCGTGCCAAACGGCAAAGTGGCTGATACACCAGAAGCCGCCCGCCAAATTGCGCAAGAGCTGGGTGGCCCTGTTGTGGTCAAGGCGCAGGTGCTGGTTGGTGGGCGTGGGAAAGCCGGCGGTGTCAAGCTGGCGAAAACGCCCGACGAAGCCGAACAGCGCGCCAAGGAGATTCTGGGCATGCAGATTAAAGGCTTGCCCGTCAAGAAAGTGCTGATTGACCCGGCGGCTGATATCCGCGAAGAACTTTACCTTGGCGTGGTGCTCGACCGTGCCGCGCGCCGTGTGGCGGTGATGGCGTCCGCCGCTGGTGGGGTGGATATCGAAGAAGTGGCGGCGACCACGCCCGAAAAAATCATCACCGTGCGCGTTGACCCGCTTATCGGGTTGGCGGAGTACCAGGCGCGCCAGTTGGCTTACGGTATCGGCTTGAAGGAGAAGAAGCAGGTCGGGCAATTCATCAAAATCGTCAAGGCGCTCTACAACGTCTTCATCAACACCGATGCGAGCCTGGCGGAAATCAACCCGCTGGCGATTGTGGGCGACGAAGGCAACCTCATGGCGCTTGACGGCAAAATCGTGCTTGACGACAACGCGCTCTTCCGCCATCCCGACCTTGCCGAAATGCGCGACGAAAGCGAAGAAACACCCGCCGAGCGCGAAGCACGCCTCAATGGGCTTTCCTACGTTGACCTGGACGGCACGATTGGCTGCCTGGTGAACGGCGCCGGGTTGGCGATGGCTACGATGGACGTGATCAAGCTCTTTGGCGGCGAACCCGCCAACTTCCTCGATATTGGCGGTGGTGCGCGTGCTGAAAAAGTGGCGGCGGCACTGCGCATCATCCTGAGCGACCCCAAAGTGCGCGCGGTGCTCGTCAACATCTTTGGCGGCATTACGCGCGGTGACGAAGTGGCGCGCGGTATCGTGCAAGCCATTGAGGAAGTGAAGCCCAACGTGCCGTTTGTGGTACGTGTGGTGGGCACGAATGCCGAAGAAGCGCGCAAGATTCTCGAATCGGCGAACATGATTACGGCTGAAACATTGGCCGAAGCCGCACAAAAGGCCGTTGAAGTCGCGAACCAGGCTGCCTGATAACCGACCGAGAAAGGAGCAGGGCGATGCAGCCCAATTGGGATGCCGTTCGTGATGAAGTGACGCGCTATTTGCAAGCGCTGTTGCGCATTGATACAACCAACCCGCCCGGCAACGAGCTGGCGGCCGCCGAGTATCTGGCGGGCGTCTTGCAGGCCGAGGGGTTCGACCCCATTGTGCTGGAAAGCGCGCCAGGGCGCGGCAACCTGGTGGTGCGGCTCAAAGGCAGTGGCGAAGAAGCCCCGCTGTTGCTGATGAGCCACACCGACGTTGTGCCTGCCGAACCGGACAAATGGCAACATCCGCCGTTTAGCGGGGCGCTCGCCGATGGCTACATTTGGGGGCGCGGCGCGGTGGACATGAAAGACACCGTGGCTGTGTTCCTCATGCTCATGTTGCTCTTCAAGCGGCGGCAGGATGCAGGCGCACCACCCCTCAAACGCGACCTCATCTTCATGGCAACCGCCGACGAAGAGCGGGGTGGACACCTCGGCGCGGGGTGGCTGGTCAAACACCATCCCGACCTCATTCGGGCTGAATACGCCATCAACGAGGGGGGCGGGCATGAAATGCGCTTTGGCGAACGGCGTTACTTCACCGTCCAGACCGCCGAGAAAGGGCTGGCGCGTTTTCGCCTGACGGCGCGCGGCGAACCGGGGCATGCCAGCATTCCCCACGACAAAAACGCCGTTGTGCGCCTGGCGGAAACGGTCGCCCGCATTGGGTGCTCGCCCTTGCCCACGCACATCACGCCCACGGTGCGCACGCTCTTCTTGCAACTTGCCGACGACATGGAAGGCGAAGTGGGCGAATTCTTGCGCAAAGCCGTCGAGCCGGAACATACCGAAACGTGCATTCATGCGTTGCCGTTGCCGCCCATCTATCGCCATTTGCTGATGGCGATGACGCGCAACACGGCGACGCCGACCGTGCTGCAAGCCGGGAGCAAAATCAACGTCATTCCGAGCGAGGCGATGGCGCGTGTGGATGGGCGCGTGCTCCCCGGTTTCGACCACGACACATTCTACGCCGAATTGGAGCCGCTTTTGTGCGAAGGCGTGGAACTTGAATTTGAAGACTGGGGACCACCGCTCGAATCACCCGTCGAATCGCCGCTTTTCGATACCATTCGCGCCGTGCTGGGCGACCACGAGCCGGACGCCGGCGTCATCCCGTGGTTGCTCACCGGGGCGACGGACGCCAAGCATGTGGTGCAATTGGGCACGAAGGTGTACGGCTTCACCCCCATGCGCGACGAAGGCGACGGGGGCTTGATGCTGGCGCACCAGCACAACGAGCGTATTTCCGTGAACAATTTGCTCTTTAGCACACAAGTTCTTTACGACGTGATTGACCGCTTTGCCGGTCAAGGTTGACAGACAACAAGAAGGTTCAGCAAATGGGAGTTCGACCATGAGCATTCTGATTGACAAAAACACCCGTCTGGTTGTGCAAGGGATTACCGGCCGTGAAGGCCAGTTTCACACCGAACAGATGATCGAATACGGCACCAACGTGGTCGCCGGTGTGACGCCCGGTCGCGGGGGGCAGGAAGTGCTGGGCGTGCCGGTCTTCGACACCGTGGCGGAAGCCGTGCGCGAAACCGGCGCGAACACCAGCGTCATCTTTGTGCCGGCGCCCTTCGCCGCCGACGCCATTCTTGAAGCCGCCGATAGCGGCGTGGAATTCGTTGTCGCCATCACCGAAGGCATTCCCGTGCTGGATATGGTCAAGGTGAAAAAGTTTGTGGACGAGCGGGGCGTCTTGCTGTTGGGGCCCAACTGCCCCGGCTTGATTACGCCCGGCGCGGCCAAGGTGGGTATCATTCCTGGCAGCATTGCCACGCCTGGCCCTGTGGGCATGGTGAGCCGCTCAGGGACGCTGACCTACGAGGTGGCGTATGAATTGACCCTGCGCGGTATTGGGCAAAGCACCATCGTGGGGATTGGGGGCGACCCCATTCCGGGCATGAATTTCATTGACGTGTTGCGCCGCTTCCAGGACGACCCGCAAACCGAAGTGATTGTGCTCATTGGTGAAATTGGTGGCACGGACGAAGAAAAAGCCGCCGAATTCATCAAAGAGTACGTCACCAAGCCGGTGTACGGCTTCATTGCCGGGCGCACTGCCCCGCCGGGCAAACGCATGGGGCACGCCGGTGCGATTATCAGCGGCGGCGAAGGGACTGCTGAAAGCAAAATCGCCGCGCTGGAAGCCGCGGGCGTCAAGGTGGCGTCGCACCCGGCGGAAGTGGCCGAGTTCATCGAACGTGATTTGCGTGGCTAATCTGCTTCTGCAAGGCGGGGGCGTTCGTGCGGGCGTCCCCGCCTTTTTCATCACCCGGACCGCATGAGACGAACCATGACCATCTTTCAATTATCGCACCCACCACAACTGGAAGACGTCCTCGCCCTGTTGCGCCACGAAGGCGTTGCCGCCTGGCTGGTTGGCGGCTACGTGCGGGACGCCCTGCTCAACCGCCCTTCACACGACGCCGACATTGTCGTCGCCGCTGAGGGGCTGGCGTGGGCGCGGCGGTTGGCGGATGCGTTTGGGGGGGCGTTCGTGCCGCTGGACGAAGAAAACGACGTGGGGCGTGTGGTGTTGCGACAGCCGACGGGGCTGTTTTATGTGGACGTGTCAGGCATGCGCGGCGGTTCCATCGAAGCCGACTTGACCGCCCGCGACTTCACCATCAATGCGTTGGCGGTTGCGGTGGCGGACGGGGCGTTGGTGGATGTGACGGGGGGCTACGCCGACCTCAACCGCCGCGTGGTGCGGATGGTTGCCCCGCGCACGTTTGAGGAAGACCCCCTGCGGCTGATGCGCGGTGTGCGGATGGTGGCGACGTTGGGGTTTGTCTTGGACGATGCGACCATCCAGACCATGCGCGCCCATGCGTGGCGCTTGCCGTCGGTTTCGGCGGAGCGGGTGCGCGATGAACTGCTCAAAATCATAGCCGCGCCGCGTGCCGCCATGCATGTGGCATTGTTGGAGCAACTTGGCTTGCTTGAGCATGTTCTGCCGGAGGTCGCCGCCTGCCGCGATGTTCAGCAGGGTCCGCCGCACACGCTTGACGTGTACGGCCACATGCTGGCGGTGCTCGATGCGCTGGAAGGGTTGTGGCCCTGGGGCGCGCGCCGTGATGTGTGGCGTCGCCCGTGGGGGCGTTATCGCCGCCCGCTGGATACCTACCTGCATCGCGCTGTGGCGCACGAACAACCGGTTTGGCTGTTGCTCAAACTGACGGCGCTGTTGCATGATATCGGCAAGCCGCTGACTCGTACCGTCGGTGATGATGGTCGGGTTCACTACTACGAACATGAGCGTGTTGGCAGTGAACTGGCGCAAGCACGCTTGCAGGCGTTGCGCTTCCCACAAAAAAGCGTGGAATGGGTCGGTACCGTCATACGCCATCACCTTCGCCCCCTGTTCCTGACGCGGCATCCCCGTGTCAGCCGTCGGGCGCTTTATCGGCTCTTCCGCGATGCCGGAGAAACCACGCCGGCGGTGGCGTTGCACAGCGTGGCCGACCAGCTGGGCAAAGGCGGCGCGACCATCACGCCCGCATTGCGCCGCGTTGTGGCGACCATCTGGCGCACCGCCTTCACACCTGACGAAGCCATTCTCAACCCGCGCCCCCCGCTCACCGGGCATGATTTGATGGCGTTGGGCATTGCCCCCGGCCCGGTGATGGGGCGTATCATCGAGCGGCTCAAAGAAGGCGTGGCCACAGGGCGCGTTCGCACCCGTGAAGACGCCGAGCGGCTGGCGTTGCAATTGTGGCTAAATTGGCGCCCAACACCTGAATCTGATGCCGAATAACAAGCCGTAGCGGGCTTTTGTGAGAAAGGCTTTACCGCTTCTTGATGATGAGATAACGTTGCATCGCTACCATGAAGCGCCGTGAGCAGGCAAACAGCTGTTTGGCGTGTTTAGTGAGCAGTGGTACACTGACCGATGCGTGCGAGCCAATTCACTGGAACCTGTGTTGATGCAAGACGTGGAGGATGAGCGAATGGCAGAGCGGCCACTCACTGAGCAAGAAGTGCTAGCACGGCGCAAAGAGCGCATTGATTGGCGTGAAGCCATCGAAGGCTACCTTTTTATTACGCCCGCCGTGCTCCTTATCACCGTCTTTGGTCTTTTTCCTATCGCGTATGCGTTTTACATGAGTTTGCATCGTTGGCGTGTACGGAAAGGCCCCCTTGTTGGATTGGACAATTACGAAAAAGCCATTGGCGACTGGCAGGGGGCGCTTATTTTTGTGGTTGGTTTCGTGTTGCTGTATATCGCGTATCGGCTTTGGCAAAGCGCCTTCACCGAAGAACGCACATGGGTCTTGTTGAGCAAAGCGGGGAGCGCCCTGGTGGTGATTGCCGCATGGTATGCCATCTCGTTTGGGTGGGGGCGCATGTTGCTGGAAGGCGACGACCGCTTTTTGAATGCGTTGCCGATTACCCTCTACTACTCTTTGGGAACCGTACCGGCTGAAATCGCTTTGGGGATGATTCTGGCCTACTTCTTGTTCCAGAAAATCCGCGGGCAAGAATTTTTCCGCATGCTTTACTTCTTGCCCTACATTACCCCGGTTGTCGCTTCGGCTGTCGTGTTCCGCACCATTTTCAGCCCACGCGAAACATCGCTTGCCAACCGTTTCTTGCAGTTCATGGGACTGGAACCGCAAAAATGGCTCTTTGAATCACGCCCCTTCCTCGAAGTCATGTTTGGTATCAAGTTGGAAGGGTTTTGGGCTGGTCCGAGCATGGCCTTGGTCTCCATTATCCTGTTCGGTATTTGGACGTATGTGGGCTATAACGCGGTGATTTTCCTTGCCGGGTTGGGCTCCATTCCCCATGAATTGTATGAAGCCGCCGAGATTGACGGCGCAGGGCAATGGCAACTCTTCCGCCATATTACGTTGCCCTTGCTTTCACCAGTCACGTTCTATCTTGCGTTGGTGGCTTTTATTGGGACATTCAAGGCGTTCAACCACATTTTTGTGATGCGTACACCATCGGCATTGGGGACGGTGGACGTAGCGAGTATCGTCATTTTCGATACCTTCTACAAAGCCAACCAATATGGCTATGCCACCGCGCAAGCCATTCTGTTGTTCCTCATTATTTTGGCGTTGACAATGGTGCAGAATCGCTTGTTGGGCGAGAGGGTTTTCTATGGCTGAACAAATACAAGCGATGGAACAATCCCCTGTGCGTAAAGTCCGCAACCGTCGGAAAGGGCGAACCAACTGGTGGCATCTTTTCATCTACATCGTGCTGATTGCAGGCGCGATTGCGGCGGTGTTGCCCTTCTATTGGATGGTGGCTACATCGCTGATGACGTTGGGTGAAACCATCCAAAAAGCGTGGTGGCCGGATGTGCCGCAATGGCAAAACTACGTCGAGGCGTGGACGGAAGCTAAGTTCTCCAAGTATTTCTTGAACAGCGTCTTGATGACCGCCACCACTATGACGGGGGTGTTGGTCACATCCACGCTTGCGGGCTATGCCTTCGCGCGGATGAAGTTTCCCGGCCGTGATCTCATCTTCGGGATTTTGCTCAGCACGATGATGATTCCCGAATCGGTGGTGATGATTCCGAACTTCCTCATTGTGCGCGGCGATATTTTCCCCTTGCCTTTCGGGCCGTCCTGGTTGAACAGTCTGCAAGGGTTGAGCGTGCCATTTATGGCCAATGCGTTTAGCATCTTTTTGCTGCGCCAATTTTTCATCCAAATTCCCCACGAATTGTGGGATGCGGCGCGTATTGACGGGGCGGGGCATATACGCTTCTTGCTGCAAATCGTCTTGCCGATGAGCAAAGCCCCGTTGATGACCGTGGCGCTCTTCTCCTTCATCGGTTCGTGGAACGCCTTCTTGTGGCCGCTGCTGGTCACCACGACCGACCGCTGGCGCCCGCTGATGGTGGGCTTGTGGACCTTCGTCACAGAAGCCGGACCCGAAACACATTTGCTCATGGCCGGCGCAGTTATCACCATCATTCCCATTTTGGTGCTCTATTTCCTGACACAAAAGCAATTTACCGAGGGAATTGCAACCAGTGGTTTGAAAGGCTAAACACGGCATTGTGGGCGTCGGACTTGACGAACGCCCAAAGTGCTTAGAATTGCATCTGCCTGAAGGGGGTGATAGGCACACAAACAGTGCGGTTGTTCCACATTCAGGTTTTGTCCAGACGTTGAAAGTCGTTCAACAAGAAGAAGTGCAAGGAGGAGAATCGTATGATTCGCAAACGTATGTTGTTGTTGACGTTGGTGGCGCTGTTTGCGCTGCTGCTGGCCGCCTGTGGTGGCGGTGAAACCAGCGAACCTGCTGAGCAGCCTGCTGAACAAACCACGACGGAGCAGACCACCGAAGAAACCAAGCAGGAAGAAATGCAGCAGGAAGAAACGCAGCAAGAAGAAGCTGCGACCGAGGAAGAAGCCATGGGTGAAGAAGACCCGTGGGCGAACGTGGACCCCTCGGGGCAGACGATTACGTTCTGGCACCAGCACTCGCGCAGCCGTGAAGAAGCCCTGAACGAAATCGTCCAGCAATTCAATGAAACCAACGAATGGGGCATCACGGTTGTGGCCGAGTACCAGGGTTCCTACGGCGACATCTTCCAGAAGATGCTCGGTGTGCTGAACACGGAAGATGTGCCCAACCTCGTGGTGGCGTATCAGAACCAGGCCGCGACCTACCAGCTGGCTGATGGTCTGATTGACATGAACCCGCTGGTGGATAGCCCGAAGTGGGGCTTGACCGAAGAAGAAAAGGCGGACTTCTTTGAATCCTTCTTCAACCAGGACGTGTTCCCGACCTTTGGCGGTGCGCGCCTGGGCTTCCCGCCGAACCGCTCCATGGAAGTGATGTACTACAACATGGACTGGCTCAAAGAACTGGGCTACGACGCCCCGCCGACCACCCCCGAAGAATTCAAGGAAATGGCTTGCAAGGCGTCGCAGCAGCCGTTTAGCAAAGCGACCGCCGAAGGCAGCCGTGGCTACGAATTGAGCATTGACGCTTCGCGCTTCGCGTCCTGGACCTTCGCTTTTGGTGGCGACATCTACGACTATGAAAACAACCGCTACACCTACGACAGCGAAGCCGCTATTCAGGCGATGGAATTCCTGCAAAGCCTCTTTGAAGAAGGCTGCGCCACAATTGTGACCGAGCGCTTTGGCGACCAGACCAACTTCGGTGCCGGTACGACGCTCTTCACGGTTGGCTCGAGCAGTGGTTTGCCCTTCTACAAGAGCGCGGTGGAAGAAGGCGCCAACTTTGAATGGAGTGTGGCCGCGATTCCGCACACAACGCCCGACCCGGTCATGAACATCTACGGTGCGAGCGTCAGCATTCCGAAGAGCACGCCCGAAAAGGAACTGGCCGCCTGGCTCTTCATCAAGTACTACACCAGCCCCGAAGTGCAGGCCAAGTGGGCGATGGCAAGCAACTACTTCCCGGTCCGCAAGAGCGCGGCCGAAGCGTTGCAGGACTACTTCGAGCAGAACCCGGCCTACAAGACCGCGTTCGAGCTGCTGCCCTACGGCAAGTTTGAACCGCCCACGCCCGGTTACGACTTCGTGCGTGACCTGATTGAAGAAAAGATGGCGGCGATTGCCGAAGGTGCTCCGGTGGCGGAAACGTTGGCGGCGGCTAACGAAGAAGCCAACCAGATTCTCCAGGAACAGCTGGAGCAATTGGGCGAATAATCTCGCTCTGGATGAGAACGGGCGCCACTGGCTGGCGCCCGTTTTTGTTTGCCGACTTTTTGCCAGCATGGGGGAAGATGTTTGACAGCAAACCGTCACGCGTTATAATCACACATTGCAGGTCCGCCACATGGCGGCCTTTCTGCTGTACATCGCCTGTTGAGCAGGCAGAAGGAAAGGTACATTGAAAAATGATAGAGTTTAATGTTGCCGGTTTGCTGAACGAGTTTATCGGAGCCACGCGCGAGTATGACATTGATGAAATGCTCGGCGTGCAGGAAGAAGGTTTGGTTGCCGTTGAGCCGGTGCAAGGGCATGTGAAATTCACGCGCACGCATGACGGCATTCTGGTGCAGGGCGGCCTCGATTCGGTCTTTGAAGTGCAGTGTGTGCGCTGCCTGGAACTGTTCCACATGCCGCTGCACATTGATATCGAAGAAATCTTCCACCCGCGCGTGGATTTGCGTACCGGGGCGCTCATCCCGGTTGACCCCGACGAGATGGATACGCTCATCTCGGAGAAGAACTTGCTCGACTTGACCGAGGTTGTGCGGCAACTCTTCCTGTTGGCCATGCCGCATATGCCGGTCTGCACGGCTTCGTGCCGCGGGTTGTGTCCGCATTGTGGGCAAAATCTCAACCATGGGCAGTGCACCTGCCACGAAGATGAGATTGACCCACGTTGGGCGATGCTTCGATCATTGTTGGATCAGGACGCCGAATCCGGCGCATAACAAACAGACCACAAACCTGAGAACCGTCAGAGGAAAGGGCGAAAGGAGAACACGCAATGGGCGCAGTTCCGAAGAAGAAAGTTTCAAAAGCACGTTCGAGCCGCCGCAAAGCCGTCTGGATGCGGTTGGATAAGCCGAACCTGGTGGAGTGCCCACACTGCCGCGAATTGATGGTGCCGCACCACATTTGCCGCAACTGTGGGTACTACCGCGGTGTGGCCTATCTTGAAGTGGAAGAGGGCGAAGCGTAAGCCGTCCACAGCCGGCTCTGCAAGGCGCATGGATTTCCATGCGCCTTTTTTCATGCCAATATGCAAATGACGCCGCCTTGTGGTAGGATAGAGCCAGGAGTTGAAGGCCAGCGGTGCGCCGCTGATGCATGCGAGAAAGGAGTGTTCCATGCAAGCCCCCCCGGAACATCTTGGTTCGTTCTATCTCGGCGCTGAATACGACCTCGATGCTGAACGCCTGCTCGACCGCCCCCTTCTCTACGACGCCCGCGATTTGACCACGCATGCCGTCTGTGTCGGCATGACGGGAAGCGGCAAGACCGGCTTGTGTATTGTTTTGCTGGAAGAAGCCGCACTGGACAAGGTGCCCGCGATCATCATTGACCCCAAAGGCGACATGACAAATTTGCTGTTGCAGTTCGAGGAACTGCGCCCCGAAGATTTCCGCCCCTGGGTGAATGTTGATGACGCCCGACGAAAAGGGCTCAGCGTCGAGGAATACGCTGAGAAGATTGCCGCGCAATGGCGTGAAGGGCTTGCCGAATGGGGCATTTCTCCCGAGCGCATGCGCTTGCTCAAAGAAAGCGTGGAATACACGATTTACACCCCCGGCTCGGAAGCCGCCACCCCCATCAACATTTTGGGAAGCCTGGCTGCGCCTGGACTCGATTTTGACACGCACGCGGAAACCCTGCGCGAACGCATTTCGGGCACGGTGGCGGCGCTGCTCAGCCTGGCCGGTATTCAAGCCGACCCCGTCAAGAGCCGCGAAGCGATTTTGCTGGCGACGATTTTTGAACACTTTTGGCGTCAGCAAGAAGACCTCGACCTGGCGAAACTGATTTTGAGTATTCAGAATCCGCCTGTGCGCCAGTTGGGCGTTTTCGATGTGGATACCTTCTTCCCGGAGAAAGACCGCTTTGAGTTGGCGATGGCGTTCAACAGCCTCATGGCGGCGCCTGCTTTTCAAGCCTGGCTCAAAGGCGACCCCCTCGATGTGGACCACCTTTTCTTTACGCCCGAAGGCAAACCACGCCACAGCATTTTTTACATTGCGCACCTCTCGGATGCGGAGCGAATGTTCTTCGTCACGTTGTTGCTGGAAAGTGTCGTGACATGGATGCGCCGCCAGAGTGGGACCACCAGTTTGCGGGCATTGCTCTATTTCGATGAAGTCTTTGGCTTTTTCCCGCCGGTTGCCGAACCGCCTTCCAAACGCCCCTTGCTGACCTTGCTCAAACAGGCGCGCGCGTTTGGGTTGGGCACCATTCTGGTGACGCAAAACCCCGTGGATATTGACTACAAGGGGCTGACCAACGCCGGTACCTGGTTCATCGGCAAACTGCAAGCCGAACGCGACAAGGATCGGGTGCTGCAAGGGCTGAAAGGCGCGCTGGCTGAAGCCGGCCAACAGGTGGACGTGGATTACGATGAGATCATTACGCGGTTGCGCACGCGCGTTTTCTTGCTCCACAATGTGCATGATGACGGTCCCAAAGTCTTTCACACCCGCTGGGCGATGAGTTATCTCCGCGGTCCGCTGACACGGCCGCAATTGCAGCAGTTGCAGCCCAAAGCCAACACCCGCGCCGCGGCGCCCCCGCCGTCTGCTGAACATGCCCAGCCTGCACCGGCACCGCGCGCCAGTGCGCCGCCAGCCGCCGCACCGCCGCAGCCCGAAACGCCCGATGCGCCCCCAGGCTACCAGCCCGTTCGCCCACCTGTTCCCCCAGACGTGGCGCAGGGGTTTGTGCCGGTGGCGCGTGCGATTGAGGAAGCGCGGGCGTTGCTCATGGGGCGGCTTGATGCAACGGCGACGGTCGGCGATGCCGTGCTGGTGTACGAACCGGTCTTGTTGGCGGCCGCCGACGTGCATTTTGTGAATACGCGGTACGACATGGATGAAAGCGAGTCGCTGGTGCTGGCGCTTGCGGCTGATGCCGAGATGCGCACACCGGATTGGGAAGCGGCGGAGCAATTGGCGCTCTCGCCGCAGGATATCGCCCTGGAACCCGAAACGCCGCCACAGGCGCGGGGCGTCTTTTTCGCGCCCTTGCCGGCATGGGCAACCGATAGCAAAGTGTTCAGGAAGGCGCAGAAGGCGCTCGCCGACTGGCTCTATCGCTCGCGTCGGCGCACGTTGTTGCGCCATGCGGGGTTGAAACTCACCCAACACCCCGATGAAGATGAACGCGCGTTCCGCATTCGCTTGCAACAGGCCGCCCGTGAAGCGCGCGACGCCGAAATTGACGCTTTGCGCAAGAAGTACGAAAAACAATTCGACCGCCTGGAAAAGCGCCTGCGACGTGAAGAACAGGAACTGGCGGAAGACGAAGCCGAATACGAAGCCCGCAAGCGCGAGGAGATGATTGGCCTGGGTGAGACTGTGCTGGGCTTGTTCCTGGGGCGTCGCCGTTCGAGCGGATTGAGCAGCGCCGCACGCAAACGGCGCATGACGGCGAAGGCCAAGGCGGATATCGAGGAATCGCGCCAGGAGATAGCGGCATTGCAGGCCGAACTGGCTGACCTGGAAGAGGAATTGCAAGCGGCGGTGGCGGATATCACGGCGCGCTGGGAGGCGGCGCTGGATGACGTTGAAGAGGTGGAAGTCAAGCCGCGCCGCACCGATGTGCAGGTGGAGCAGGTGATGTTGGGCTGGCTGCCGTTTTGGGCGTTTGCGGTTGAACGGGATGGGCGTGTCGCCTACCGCACGGTGCCGGCCTATCGTGTTGGGGAAGAGGCGTGATCGGTATGCGGCAACCAACACCGCCTGAACAAGAACCCGTCTGGCATTACAACGGCTACGCGCTGGAAGGGGCGCAGTTCCTCAACGCCATGGTGCATTTTTACCGTGGCGAGATGGAGCGGGCGAACGTGTGGCGCACACGGTTGGACACCACAACAAACTGGGCGGTGGTCACCACGGCGACCATGCTTTCGTTCGTGTTTTCAGATGTGGCGCACCCTCACTTTTTGCTCTTGCTGAGCATGGTGCTGGTGTTGCTCTTTCTCATCATCGAGGCGCGCCGCTACCGCTATTACGAGTTGTGGAGTTATCGCCTGCGCCTGATGGAGATGGAGTTTTTTGCCGCGATGCTGGTGCCGCCCTTCCGCCCCGACCCGCGCTGGGCAACCTCGTTGGCTTCTTCTTTGCAGACGCCGCATTTCACAATCACATTTTGGGAAGCCTTTGGGCGGCGTTTTCGCCGTCAGTACCAGTATATTTTGCTGATTCTCTGGCTCGTCTGGTTGTTGAAACTCTATTTGCACCCCTACCCCGCCCCAACATGGGCGCTCTTCGTGGAACGCGCGACGCTGGGGATACCAGGCGCATGGGTTTTGGCGGGAACGTCGTTGCTGCTCTGGCTGTTGTTCACGCTTGGCTGGTGGACCAGCGACGCCCAGCGTGCCAGTGGGGAGATTCTTCAACGGGCGCATGTGCCTTCTCCGCGCGAGATGCTACACTATCTTGTTGACATAACAAGCCGACAACGCGCGTTGCACGTCCTGCGCCTGGACGACCGCCTGGTGTACGTGATTACCACGCATGGCGATGAGATTGCGGACGCCATTTTACGCGAACTGCCGCGCGGCGTGACGCGGATTGAAGGGCGCGGCATGTACACGGGGCAACGCCGCGATGTGTTGTTGGTGGCGGTCTCCCCCCGACAGGTTGAGAAACTCAAGCGACTGGTCTATGCACGCGACCCACACGCCTTTGTCATTGTGCAAGATGTCAGCGAAGTGGTGGGGCTGGGGTTCCGCAAGCCCTCGCGCGCGATGACGTAGCCACGCACAACGCTCCTTCAAGTCGTACTCCTCTTCTTTCCACATTTGCGGCTCAGCGTGTGGCGGGGTGTCCACAGCGGCTGAGCAGAGGCGCAGAAAGCCGAAAGGCATGAAAAAACCGGGGTCAAAGCCCCGGTCATCTTCTCCTGCGTTTCAATCCCCTTGCGGGGATTAGGGCTTTTCAGACTTGGGTGATGGTGCTTGTGTTGGGCAAGCCCGTATCCGGTTTCAATCCCCTTGCGGGGATTAGGGCTTTTCAGACCAAAGGGGTTTTGGCAGGAACTATTGGGGAAGAGTTCCGTTTCAATCCCCTTGCGGGGATTAGGGCTTTTCAGACGTATTTTGAGTTGTGGGGTTTACCATAAGTATCTCTTAATGTTTCAATCCCCTTGCGGGGATTAGGGCTTTTCAGACTTTTTCTGATGATGGTAGGCTACTCCGCCGCCACATTTGGTTTCAATCCCCTTGCGGGGATTAGGGCTTTTCAGACGAAGCGGTATGAGAAACTTTTGCAATGATTGCGGCAAGTTTCAATCCCCTTGCGGGGATTAGGGCTTTTCAGACTCATGCGTAATTTCTGTAAGATGTGCGGGATGAAAATGTTTCAATCCCCTTGCGGGGATTAGGGCTTTTCAGACGTTTTGGAAGCAGAAGAGCCGCTTGGCGAATACGGTGTGTTTCAATCCCCTTGCGGGGATTAGGGCTTTTCAGACACAAAAAAGGAGAAAACTATGTGCCGCTATTTTATCACGTTTCAATCCCCTTGCGGGGATTAGGGCTTTTCAGACTCAGTCCCGAAGAATGGCAAACTTTACCCATTCTAGTGTTTCAATCCCCTTGCGGGGATTAGGGCTTTTCAGACAATCGTTTGTTTGAGATTGACGAAAAGGCCTACATTGAAGTGTTTCAATCCCCTTGCGGGGATTAGGGCTTTTCAGACGACGAGCCGGTGGCGACGTTCACGCCGCCGGTGATACGGTTTCAATCCCCTTGCGGGGATTAGGGCTTTTCAGACCCTAAATGGGCGCTATTCGTCTATCTCGACGTTGTCAAGTTTCAATCCCCTTGCGGGGATTAGGGCTTTTCAGACCCTAAATGGGCGCTATTCGTCTATCTCGACGTTGTCAAGTTTCAATCCCCTTGCGGGGATTAGGGCTTTTCAGACGCCGCGATGAAGACACTATCGTTCGGCTGAACATTCGGTTTCAATCCCCTTGCGGGGATTAGGGCTTTTCAGACTTTACCTTGTCAACGCGCAAAGCCCCCACTAGTTGGGTTTCAATCCCCTTGCGGGGATTAGGGCTTTTCAGACCTTGAAAGACGGCAGCGCATACTGGCTTGTCGTAGGTGTTTCAATCCCCTTGCGGGGATTAGGGCTTTTCAGACATTTTGCGAAGGCTAACAGAAAGGCCGCGGGTGAAGGGGTTTCAATCCCCTTGCGGGGATTAGGGCTTTTCAGACTAAAAATGATAATAACAAGTATATTCTCTAAAAAAATGAAGGTTTCAATCCCCTTGCGGGGATTAGGGCTTTTCAGACCTATACCTTCACGTGTGGCAGTTGCCACACGACTTTTCGTTTCAATCCCCTTGCGGGGATTAGGGCTTTTCAGACCAAACAAAGGGGGAATTGTATGAGTACACTACTTTTCGTTTCAATCCCCTTGCGGGGATTAGGGCTTTTCAGACGCCGGGTATTCGGATACTACGCCGCCATGTGTTGGCGTTTCAATCCCCTTGCGGGGATTAGGGCTTTTCAGACGGATTGGGTGGAAAGGTCTCAACGTGACGTATTTTGGTGGGAGTTTCAATCCCCTTGCGGGGATTAGGGCTTTTCAGACTTGCGCTTCGATGGGTTGCAAGAACTCATCGAAGAAGTCGTTTCAATCCCCTTGCGGGGATTAGGGCTTTTCAGACTGTACGGATGTGCTATGGGCGTCGCCCGCTTGTCCGCTTCATCTGTGGCACAGCATACAGGAAAATGGCGCGTTTGTCAACCCCCAAAACCATGCCAAATGCCGCCTCTTTTTCCAGGAAGTTGAACGTTTTCAGACCCCCTCAAAATCGCCCCCAAAATCGCCCCGTTTCAGGGGGGTCTGACAGAACTTTGTCGCGTTCAACTATTTGCCTGGCAAAATGTGCCCTCATCGCTTGGCGCCGGGTGTCGCCATCATACACGAGACCGCGTGCAGGCGCAACATGCTCGGTTCAGCGCGGGGGCAACCAGTCGGTGGGGTCCACAAAGGCGCCCTGGGTGAAAGGCTGCCGCCAATTGCCGGTGAAGGGACCGCCGACGTGCACCTCAAAATGCAGGTGGCTGCCGAACGAGTAGCCTTCATCCCCCTGGCGGCCGATGGGCTGACCCGCCTGGACGCGGTCGCCGACCTGGACGAAGGCGGCGCTGTTGTGGCTGTAGAGCGAATAGACGTTGTCGCCGTGGT
>NZ_LGKN01000009.1:300000-457037 GCF_001306175.1 Ardenticatena maritima | reverse complement strand
GCGAGCGTCTGGATGCGGTGGCGGGCGCGGCGGGCGCGGCGCTGGAAGGCGAGGAGGTCGTCGGGCGAGCAGGCGGGCGTTTGGATGTCGCGGACCAGGGCGTTGACCTGCGCGAGGGTCTGGCGGATAGCGGCGCGCAGGTCGGCCTGGCGGCCGGCGAGGGCGGCGCTGGTGATTTGGCTGAGATTGGTCGAGAAGGTGGTCATGGCACGTTCCCCCCTGGCGCTGAGAGATAGAACAGATGTTCTAACAAAGGTTGCGGGGAGTGTATCACAGGTGGGCGGGTGTGTCAAGATGCGGTTTTGCAATTGTGAGGGGGGCTACCATACAAAAAGCGCCAGGTTTTTTGCCAAAACCTGGCGCGGTCTGCCCGGAGCGGGCTCACCAGAGCGTGCGGGCGGTGAGCACGCCTACCCACGCTCCCAGCAAGCCAAACCCGACACTGCCCAGCGCGTTCCCCATTGCCAGCAGCCACGCGCCGCTTTCCAGCAGGCGAAACGTTTCCACACTGAATGTTGAAAACGTGGTATAAGAGCCGAAGAACCCCACGGCGAGCAAAAAGCGCCAGCGTGGGTCGAGTGGGATGCGCTCGGTGGTGAGTGTCATGAAAAGCGCCAGCAAGAAACTGCCCGAAATGTTGATGATGAAAGTGCCCAACGGGAACGCCCCGCCGTAGCGTGCGTCGAGCCAGCGCCCCAGCAGGTAGCGCGTGTTTGCCCCCAGAAATCCCCCGATGCCAATCAGCAGATATTGCATGGCAGACGCCTCACGCTTCGTTGTTGGTGGTGCGCTTGTATTCGTGCAGGAGCGCTGTCAACTCGCGATCGTGGGCGATGCTCACCGCTTCAAGCAGGTGGGCGATTGTGGTACGGGTGCGGTCCCAGGGCGTTTCAAGTTCCTGCTCGAAGAAATTGGGTTCCATTTGCGAGAGCAGGGAAATGAGTTCGAGGCGCACCATGCCGAAGTCCATGCGCACTTGTTCTTCAGGCCAGGTGGCGCGGCGGGCCACTTCGCGGCTGCTCCACGTTTCCCACGTATCAAAATCAGCCGTGCGATAGCCCTGGTCGTTTTCGATGAGCGCTTGCACCGCCGCCAGGACTTCGCGGTCCCATGCCGCAATGTAGGCAAGCCAATCGTGCAAACGACCGCCGTTTTCATCGAGCACGGCTTGCATATCGACACCTTGCATAGCCGCGATGAGGTCGCGGCGAGCGTCGCGGAGTGCGTTCAAAACGGTCTCGCGTTTCGTCGTCATCCTCTGCTCCTCATGAAGCCGCAATCTGGCGCGCTTCCCATTCGGCGACATACTGCTGCCAACTTTCCATGTTCATGGGAAGCCCACGCTCGCGGCACCAAAAATCGTAATAGTAAAGATGGCTGCGGGCTGTCAGGAATTCGTACCGGAAGATATGGACAATAAACCCCTTGTCAAGATAGCCTGTGCGCTCAAAGGCTTCCAGCACGGGTTGGCGGTCGTATTCAATCTGGCGGAAGCGGGGTGCCCAGGTCCCATTGCGCCATTCCAGCAAGAGGTACTGCGCGCGGGGGTCGGCGTTGAAGGGCGTACCCACCGCGCCGCTGTTGAGCACCAGCCAGCGCCCGACACGGCGCGCCATGGGGACGTGGGTGTGCGCCCCCACCACCACGGGCGCATCGACGCCTTCAAGAATGGTCGCCAGCGTCTCATCATCGAGCGAGGGGCGCAACCCTTCGCGGTTGTGGCGCGGGCTTCCGTGTACCACCAGCACCGGCGCGGTGTTGGGAAGTTCGACAACATGCTCAAAAGGCAACTGGTCGAGATACGCCACGCGCTCATTGCCCAGTTGCTCGGCAACCCAGTTCAGCGGTGTGTAGGCGGGGTCGTTGTACAGGTTTTCGCTGGCGCGCCCCAGGACCCAGTCGGCGACCAACTCATCGTGATTGCCTTGGATGACGCGCCACTCCGGGTGGGCGCGCACCATGTCCACCACCTCGGCGTTGTGGGGACCACGATTGACCAGGTCGCCAGCGACCACAACGTAGTCGGGATCTTCCCGCTGCAAATCTTCAAGCACCGCTTCGAGCGCGGGTTGGTTTCCGTGAATATCCGAAAGGATGGCAAGTTTCATTGTGTCGCTTCGTCGGTTTGCGAATTGGTTGACGGTTCGATGGGCTCAATTTCAAGGGCGTAGACGCCCAGGGCTTCTTTTTCGGGCGGATAGAGCGCGCGCAAGGCGGGCAACACCTCTTCGGGGCGCAGATGGGGCGCAATCGTGTGGGGGTCTTCATGCGCCAAAAGCGCCTCGTGTGAAGGATAGACGCGGATATCGCGAATGCGGTACGGATAGCGCTCATTCAGCAACAACACGTCCCCTCGTTGCAAGCGGCGGATATTCGGATACCCCACGCGGACTTCGACCCGTTTGCGCCCGCTCAGAATGGCTTGCAAGGCTGGCTCGCGAACCCAAAGGACTTTTGTGCGGCTCATCGTGCGTTTTCGTGTTCAAACAGCGTCTTGAACCGTTCTTCCAGCAATTCCGGTAGCCCTTCTGTGAGGCGGTGGAAGCGCTCCACCAGCGTTTCGGCTTCGGGCGTCAGCGTCGTTCCACCGCCGCCCGCGCCGCCGGTCTGGCTTTCCACTAGTTTGGTGCCTAGCCCTTCTTCCATCTCGTGAATTTTGTTCCACGCGGTGCGAAATTGCACGCCCATTTTTTGCGCCGCCGCATTGATTGACCCCGTTTCACGGACGGCTTCCAGCAGGCGGATACGCCACAATGTCAGGATGGCGTCGCCTTTTTCGTCTTCAATCCAAACGTTGAACCGCACGCGCATGGATAGTTTGCCCCGTTCCTATTTGCGTTTTTGCGTTCGACATTATAGAAGTACGTGGTATGCTTCACAAACCGCGTGAAGCGCCAAACCACATAACCACTTTTCAGCAAAGGAGCAGGAGCATGTACAACGACAGCCGTATTCGTAAATGGGCTGAGGTGATGACGACCTACACAGCGCCGGTGCGTGAAGGCGCGCATGTGCTCATTCGAGGGACGACGTTGGCGGAACCGCTGGTTGTCGAGTTGTGCCGCGCCATTTTGGAACGTGGCGGGTTGCCGCACCTGCGCCTGGCGCCGCCGGTGTTGGAAGAAATCTTCTTTCGCCATGCCGCCGACAACGTGCTGGACGCCCTCTCCGACATTGAAATGGCCGAAATCGAGCGCGCCGACATTCTCTATTCGATTATGAGCGGGCAAAATACGCGCGCGTTGACGAAGGTGGACCCGAAGAAGATGGTGCGCTTGCAACGCGCCCGCCAGCCCTGGATGGAAACGTATATGCGCCGCGCCGCCACCGACGACCTGCTTTGGACGTTGACGCTTTTCCCCACCCCCGCCTACGCCCAGGACGCCGAAATGGGTTTGCTTGACCTGTTTGATTTCGTCTTCGACGCCTGTTTCCTCAACGAACCCGACCCCGTGGCACGCTGGCAACAAATGGCGGCGCGCCAACAGCAACTCATCGAAGTGCTCAGCCAGGCGCGGGAAATTCACGTGAAGGGGCCGGGCACCGATTTGCGCGTGGGTGTGGAAGGGCGTATCTGGCTCAACGATGACGGCAAAAAGAACTTCCCAGGCGGCGAAATTTTCACAGGACCGGTTGAAGAGCGCGTCGAAGGCGTGGTGACGTTTGAATTGCCCGCCGTCTATGCCGGGCGTGAAGTGCGCGGCGCTCGTTTGCGCTTTGAACAGGGGCGCGTGGTTGAGGCGTCGGCGACGCACAACGAAGCGTTTTTGCTGGAAATGCTGAACACAGATGAAGGTGCGCGGTATCTGGGTGAATTTGCCTTTGGCACGAACTACAACATTCAGCACGTCATGCGCAATACGCTCTTTGATGAAAAAATTGGCGGCACCATTCACATGGCGCTGGGGCGCAGTTATCCCGAAACGGGGGGCAAGAACCAGTCCGCCATTCACTGGGATTTGGTTTGTGAACTGCGCCGCGACAGTGAAGTGTACGTGGACGGCGAACTCTTCCAGAAGAACGGGCGTTTCGTGATGTTTGAGGATGGCATTGTCTGAACCGTCAAAGAACAGCCGCCGAAGGGGTGCCTATGAGCCAGGCTGATTGGACGTTGATGCTGTATATGGCGGGCGACAATGGCATTTTGCTCGCCGACCCGCTGGATGCGTTTGGCTATTTGGATGTGCAGGAACTGAAAGACGGCTTGCGCCGCCTTTCCCCCGACGCCCGCGACCGTGTGCACGTGGTCGTGCAATTCGATACGCGCGAGCAGGGGACGCACCGCTACCATCTTTCGCCCGCCGCCGACCTGGCGAGCGACCGTGTGCAGACGTTGGATGAAACCAACACGGGCGACCCCGCCACCTTGCGCGATTTCATCGTCTGGGCGGTGCAGACGTATCCCGCGCGGCACTATGCGCTTGTGCTGTGGAACCATGGCAATGGGTGGGACGATACCGATGTGTACGCCCGCTTTCGTGCGCGGCTGGATGAAGCGGCGCGGGAAGAACCTGCGATGCGTGCCGTCTTCAACGTGCCTGCGTTTCGGCGGGCGCTCTTCACCTCGACGCTGGAACACCTCAGCACCGCCGCCGCCACCCCTTCGCAGCGCGGCGTGCTCTACGATGACTCATCGCTCGATTTCCTCGACAACCGCGAACTGCAACAGGCGCTCCAACAGGCGCTGGCGGACGCCGGTCTCCCCGCCATTGACTTGCTGGGCTTCGACGCCTGTTTGATGGCGATGCTCGAAGTGCAGTACCAGGTGCGCGAGCAGGCGCGCCTGGTTGTCGCCTCGCAGGCGCTGGAACCCGCCTACGGTTGGCCTTACAACCGGCTGGTGCAGGCGCTGCCGGGCGCAACGCCCGAACAGGTGGCGCGTGCGCTCGTGCGCGACTACGTGGAGACCTACAACCTGGGCGTGTATAGCCGTTTTCAGCATGAAATCACCCAATCGGCGGTGGCGACGGCGCGCTTGCCCGCCCTGGTGAACGCCTGGAACGCGCTGGCGCAAGCGTTGCTTGCCTCGTTGCATGAAGCGCCCGTCTTCCGGGCTGTGCTCAACGCGCGCCAGCAGGCGCACCGCTTCTACAACCGCCCCGATTACGTGGACGTGGGGACGTTTGCCGCGGCGCTCGCGCAACAACCTCATCTGCCGCCTGGCGCGCGCTCGGTGCTGGCGCAGATACGCAACCTGTTGCACCCACAGGGCAACCTCGTGTTAGCCAACCAGGCGCTTGTGCGCCGCGGGGGGAACGCCCCCGAACCGCTGGCGGTGAGCGGCGTCTCGGTCTATTTCCCTGAGCGGGGAGTGGATGATGTCGCCTTGCGCGACTTGTACGGCGCGCTTGATTTCAGCCGCGAAGCGTTGTGGGACGAGTTCTTGGAACATTTTGCCGCTGTGCGGCGCGCTTTCGATTTGGGTGTGCAGCCGCCGACATGGCGGGCTGACCGCGGCTTGACGTTCACCCCCACCGAACCGACAGAGACCGGGCACGCAACAGATGCGACGCCCTCGGCGGATACGGAGCAACCGCCTGTTGAACCAGCCACGCCCGCGCAACCGCTCAAACTGGTGGTGGCGCACGGCTCGATTACGGACGCCCCCGCGACGGCGCTGGTCGTCAACCATGTGCAGGGCGCGGCTGTGGGGGGCGCAGCCGGCTATGTGGATGATAGGTTGGGCGGCGTCATTTCCGCGCTGGTTCAGCAAGGCAGCCTGACGGGCGCGCGGGCGACTGTTTTCCCCGTGCCCACGCTGGGGCGTTTGCCCGCCGATGTGGTGTTGGTGGCCGGGCTGGGGACGCTTGAAGAGTTTGCCGTCTCGGAGCAGGAGCGTTTGCAAATTGTGCAGGCGGTGGGGCGTGTCGTTGCGCAGACGGCGATTTTGCTGGGTGTCGAAGAGGTTGCCAGCATTGTGCATGGTGCGGGGGGCGGCGGTTTGCCTGTGGGCATTGCCGCGCGGGAGTTCGTGCGCGGTGTGCTGGACACACTGGCAACGTTTGGGGCGTCCGCCTCGATCAAAACGCTCTACATAGTTGAGTATGACGCGGAGAAGTACCAGACCTTGCAGCAGGCGCTGACCTACGGTTGGGGCGATACGCCTGTGCCGATGGTGGTTGAGACGCGTGAGACGCTTTCGGCGAAAGACGCCCAAAGTGCAGCGCGAAAGCGCTGGATTACGCGCTTGTATGGCTCTGAGGGCGCGCCTCAACCGACGACAACGAGCCGCCCAGCGTGGAAACAGGCCTATTTGAGCATTTTGCGGCACCCCGATGGCACGTCGTTGGAGTTTTCGTATACCGGTCCTGAGCCGCTGGCCAGTGAACCGCGCTACACCCTGCCGTTCGACCCCTCGCAGGTGGAACGTTTCTTGCAGACTATTGAAAACGCCGTGCGCATTTTGCCGCACAGCCCCGGCGATGTGCATGAGACCACCTTGAAGCGCCTGCGCACCATCCGCGACCAATTGATTCCTTCTGAACTGCGCGGGGCGCTGGATGCGTTGCCCGATGATACCGTGCTGACGCTGCGCCTGGATGCGTTTACCGCGCAAATTCCATGGGAATTGTTCCCGCGCGGCGAAACGCCTTTGCTGCTGCACTCGGTGGTGACGCGGCGGTTGGTGACGGAGCGCGTCGCTGGGGCGATTTTGCCGCCGCCTTCTGCGGGCAAAGTGCGCGTGCTGATTGTTGCCAACCCCACGGGGGATTTGCCCGCGGCGCAAGCCGAGGGGCAGCGTCTCTACGAGTTATTGTCGGCGCACCCGCGGCTGGATGTGCGCTTGTGGGAAGGCACGCAGGCGATTGACTTGCTGGGCGAGATGGGCGGATATCATGTGTTGCATTTTGCGGGGCATGCGGCTTTCAACGCAGAACGCCCGGAATTGAGCGCGCTCTTCCTGGACGCCGAGGGGCAGGAGCGTATCACCGCGCAAAACATTCTGCAATTGCCGACGCGCCCGGCGGTGGTCTTTTTGAATGCGTGCGAAAGTGGGCAGGCGGAAACGTTGACTTGGCGAGAAGCGCACCGTATGGCGGCGGGGCTGGCGGCGGCGTTCATCGCCACGGGGAGCCGCAATGTGGTTGCCACCGCCTGGCGCGTGAGTGATACAGACGCCGAGGAAATGGCGCGGGCGTTCTACACGCATGTGTTGCAAGGCGACGCGCTGGGGCAAGCCTTGCACAAGGCGCGGCGTGCCGTGTTCGAGCAACGCCGCTGGACGGATGTCACGTGGGGCAGTTATCTCTTTTACGGCGATGCCGCGTTTCGGCTCTGAAATGGGGGGCGCTTCCCCTCATTGTGCGAGATGTGCTAGACTGGCGACACCAGCCTGACAAATTCATACCTCGAAGAGGAGGCAAGAACCAATGGAGATTCAAGGTCGCACAATTTTGGTGTTGGGTGGCTACGGCCTCGTTGGGATGGCCGTGTGCCGCGAATTGATTCCCCGCCGTCCGCAACGTCTGATTGTCAGTTCCCTGCTGGAAGATGAAGCCCGCAAAGCCGTCCAGCGTCTCCGCGATGAATTCCCCGAAAGCGATGTCGAATTGATTCCCGCGTGGGGGAACGTGTTTGTGCGCGCGGCGATGAAAGATATGCCCCGCCGCGAGGTGCTGAAATCTCCCAAGTATCGCCATTGGGTGTTTGAAGATGTGCTAGGCGAATTGAATGAGACGATTGTGCAAGAATCGTTCCTGGCGCAGTTGGTGATGGGGACGAGTGAGTACGCGCCCGGTATTGTGCCCGACGCCATTATAGACTGTATCAATACCGCGACGGCGCTGGCGTATCAGGACATTTACACCAGTGCCGCCGAGGTGCTGGACATTTACGACCGCGCCACGCAGTTGTGGGCGATGGGCAAGGAGAAGCCCGCCGAGCAAAATGGCGAATACGTGGACGCGGTGGAACGCTTGCTGGCGAGCATTTATGTGCCGCAATTGGTGCGCCATGTGCAAATTTTGCACGAAGCGATGCGCCGCGCTGGCACACGCGCGTATATCAAAGTGGGGACAAGCGGCACCGGCGGTATGGGGTTGAACATTCCCTACACCCACGGTGAAGAAAAGCCCTCACGCGTCCTGCTCAGCAAGACGGCGATGGCGGGGGCGCACACCTTGTTGCTCTTCCTGATGGCGCGCACGCCTGGGGGGCCTGTGGTGAAAGAAGTGAAGCCGACGGCGGCGATTACGTGGAAGCAAATCGGCTATGGTCCCATTCAGAAGCGTGGGCGTCCCTTCCCGCTCTATGATTGCCCGCCCGATGAGGGGATTCGGCTTGAAGAAGGGCAGGAATTTGTGCTCGAAAACATTCCCGCCGGGCGTGAGGTTGGCGGTCTGCTTGAATCGGTCTTCATTGACACGGGGGAAAATGGCTACTTCTCGCTTGCCGAATACACCGCATTGACGGCGTTGGGGCAGATGGAAGCCGTAACGCCGGAGGATATTGCCGTGACCGTGGTGCGCGAATTGGAGGGCGTCAACACAGGGCGCGATGTGATCAACGCGCTGGACGGCGCGGTGCTGGGACCGTCGTATCGTGCGGGGGTGTTGCGGCAGCGTGCCATTGCGCTGGCGCAGCGCTTAGAGGCGGAGCATGGTGTGGACAGCGTGGCGTTTGAGATTTTGGGACCGCCCAAGCTTTCCAAGTTGCTGTATGAAGCTTATATGCTCAAGCGGGTGCGCGGCACTGTGTCGGCGGTGGCGCAAAGCGACCCGCAGGCGCTTTCGGACGAGCTGGCGGCGCTGGTGCGTGAGGATGCGCGTTTGCGCCAGGCGCTGCTTTCGATTGGCATTCCGATTCTCATGCCCGATGGGCGCACACTGTTGGCGGCGAACCGTCGCCGTCCGGAGCACCGTTGGGAGCGTTACCGCTGGCAAGTGACGCCCGAAACCATCGAACGCTGGGCGGAGAGCGAGTGGGTGGACTTGCGTGTGCAGAACATGGCGCGGTGGGTTGAACGGATGCAGCGCTTGCTTGATGAGGCGGCTGCTGTACCGCCCCCCGATTTTGACTCCAGTTCGCGCTACGACCGCCCTATGTTCGACCCGGCGACGTGGACGTTCGAGGACCGTATCAACATTGGCGAGATTGCTGCGTGGATTTTCTCGAACGAAGAGGGCGGGCGACGGATGAAGGAGTAGAGACGGGGGCGCAGTTTGAGAGGCTCACCTTAGTGTAGAGGAAGAAGACAGAGAGGACACGGTGGATGTTCCCGTGTCCTCTTTTCTCTGCCCGGTTCTCTCTCTGTCTCTGTGCAAGAGTATTCTTCCACATACACGCACATTCCCCAAACAGGTTCTCAGTCAACCATTTGGGACTTCCCGCGCTGCGGGGGTGGTTTCCGGCGTGGGAGTGGCTGGGACGGGGGGGATGGTTGCCGATTCCCCACAGGCCAGAGTGGTGAGCAGGAAGAGACAAATGACAGCAAGCGGATGTTTCATGGTTGCTCCTTTCCCAGACCTCCGAGACCTGTTTTGCAGACTACCTTTCGCCCATCAATGTGCTGACCGTTTCCACCTGCACGCCGTACTGTTGCAGCAATTGGAAGAGCGGCTCGATCGTATCAAAGTGGGCTTCGAGGGTGTTGTCGTTGAGCACCAGCCCCAGGTATTCGTCCGGGGCGGCGGTTTGCAGGGCGTGTTCCACGTCCGCCAAGTTGGTGGATGCGGCGCCCAGGTGGTCAATTTCATAGCCGGCGTTGTAGATTTCCACCACCGGATACCCGTTGTGCGTGGTTTCGACGGGGCGGCTGAGCAGGTCCTCCTTGGAGGGCGAATCGCCGGAATCGGTGGCGTAGTAGAGCACGCCCGCGGGCCAGTCGGTCTCCTCATCGGACATGCCCGCCGACGTAATGCCGCGCTGCGAGAGCGGGGCCATGAATGCCATCAGGTCGTCCATGTTGCCCAGATAGCCGTAGTTGGTGGCGTACCAGCCGTCGGTGCGCACCGCGTCGGGGGCGTTTGTGTAGCCGTCGAAGAATTTGTGCGTCGGGCCGTGGTGGTGCAGAGCAATCTCGTGGCCGTTCGCCTCCCAGGCGTGGACGGTCTCCAGTAGGCCGCTCTTGTAGACATAATCCGCCCAGGGCCAGGCGAACTGGAGGGTGATTTTCACGTTGTACCGGTCGGCCAGGGCCATGAACTGTTCCAGCAGCGGCCAGAGTTGTTTGATGCGCGGCCCGCGGCTGACTTCCAGATGAAAGGCGATGAACGCGCCTTTGGGACCATGCCCACCGGCTGCAACCGTGGTCGGCGTGGGGGCGGGCGTGGCTGGTGAGGTGGAACCGCCGTTGATTGACGCGCTATCCTCGGCTGGGGTTATCATCACCGGCGTGGCGGAGAGTTGGATTGCCCCCGTGACGCCGGTCTCCGTTGTGGGTTCGGCGCCTTCCTGGGTGACGAAGTGCGTCACTTGCACGCTCCCCGCGCCGGGGAACAGGTTATCCACGTTCAGCGCGCTGCCGGCGTCATCCCAGGCGATGACGAAGGGGGCAGCGCCCTCGCGTTCCACACGCACCACCAGGCGGCTGGAATCCGCTTTGCCGGGCACTACGCCCAGCGTGAGCGGTTCGATGAGTGTCAGCCCCTGGTAGCCGAGGAAGGCGTCCGCCAGCAGGTGGAAGTTGACACCGGCAGGGTAGAGCGGCGGGTTGGCGCATACCTGACCGACGCCCATCGTCTCGCCGGGGCAGGGGCCGTACAGGCCGGAGTAGGCGAACACCGGCACCACGCCGCCGTTTGCAACCGATTCCTCGCGCGCGTTTTGCAAGCCCCACCAGTGCGCCTGCTCGGCGCCCACTGCCAGCGCACCAACCAGCAGTTTGACCACCTTCTGCGCCTGGGTTTCCAGGCTGGCGTCGGGTTGGGCGTTGGTAGGCACGTTGAGCGCCAGCACCTGCCCCGCCCACACCGGCAGGCCGCTGGCTTCGTGGGCGTAGGTCAGCCCTTCGACCAGGTGCTTCAAGTCGCCGGTGAAGTCGTGGATTTCGACCGCGTCAATCCCCTGGTAGCCGCCCAGTTCAGCCACGCGCTCCATGTAGCGTTCCGGCTGGCCGTCGCCGTTGAAGTCGGCCGAATCGCGTCCAGGCCAGGGGTAGTGTGAGGCCACGATGACCGCGTTGGGGATTTCTTCGCGAATGATGGGGGCGGTGAATTGCAGCAGGGTGGCGTAATCGTCCGGGGTGGCCCAGGTGGTCACGCCCAGCTCCACGGCGGAGGCCCACTGGGCTTCCAGTTCGTTGTGGATTTGCCAGATGGTGATGGGATAGAGCAGGCCGGGAGCGTCGTCCACGCCATCGCCGTCGTAGCGTTCTAGGATATCCCGCAGGTAGGCTTCGTAGCGGGCGCGCTCGGCGTCGTTCGTCCACAGCCAGGGCTGCGAAAGATCAACCCCTTTCCCGCCTTGCATCTCTCGCTGATAGCCAACGGTCAGTGTCAAGCGCACGCCGTGGCGTTGATAGGCGGCGATCAGGGCGTCCAGCGCGTCGTAGCCATAGCGTTCGATGTCGGGCATGGATGCGGCGCGCGTTTGGGCGATGTTGATACGTGCCACGCGACCGCCCACGGCGGCGTACAGATCCATCACGGCGTTGGCGTAGTCGGCGTATTGCGACCAGTCGTAGGTGTTGGCGCGGGCGGCGGGGATGTTGGCGATTTCCCCTTCCAGGCCGATGGGATAGGTGAGCGGGGGTGGTGCGGCTGCGAGAGTGTTCTGAGTGGCGGGTTCAGGCGTGGCGGTGGGCGGAGCGGTGGCGGGAACGATGTTCGTAGATGCGGTGGTCGGTGAGGCTGCAACGGGCGGTTGCGTTGGGGAGCGGGGCGGTGGAGAAGGGCGTGTGCTGCGTTCGTTGGTTGTGCAGGCGCTAAGGAGCCAGGCGGTGATGCAAAGCGTCGTCAGGAGCAAGCGCATGCATGCTGGGGCTGGAAATGTTGAGCGTTGCATAGCTCATTCTCCTTTTCTTCTGACCAGGTGGGCTCATAGTGGGCGGCAGGGTTCCCTGTCAGGCGGTTGTTGTGTTGTGGGCATAGCGTGTCCAAAACCACACGTGCCCCCGCTTTTCCGACAGGCTGTTCCTGTCAGTATCGGCAAGGAGCGGGCGGCACCCAAGAGAAGAGGGCATGCTGGAGCAATTCGGTGAGGCGAATTTACACCGCGCCCAGCAAGGCGTTCAGCAACTGTTGCCGGTCGGCAATGCCCAGCATGCGCCCATCCTCATCCACAACCACCAACCGCTTCACTCCCTCGGCGACCATGCGGTGCAGCACTGTCCCCACAGGCATATTGGCGGAAATCGTCGCGACGGGTTGCATCAGGTCTTGCGCGTGCGTGGAATCATCCAGCGACAAGGACTCTTGGGGGACGAAGTAGCGCAGCAAAGCGCGCACCAGCCCCCCATGCTGGCGCTGTTCCGCCCAGCGAATGAGCGCGCCGTCGGTAATCACCCCCAAGGGGCGGTTCTCATCATCCACAACGATGACCTGACGCACGGGGCTGGTCACCACCGCCCGTGCCACCTCACTCAATGGCGCGTCGGGGGGCAGGCGCGGCACATCCTGCGTGATGGCGGCGCTGATGAGATCGGTAGCGCGGATAGGCACAGGTGGGTGCTCCTCAGCAGGAAGGGCGTCCGTCATGGCGCGGAGCACATCAATGCGGCTCACCATGCCCACCAAACGCCCTTGGTCGTCCACCACGGGCAACCGCTTCAAACCGCGATGCGCCATGCGTGCCGCGGCTTCAATCGCCGGCGCGTCGGCGGTAATCGTTTCAACGGGGGTTGTCATGCAGTCGGCGGCGGTGCGCTGCGAGGCGGCGACTTCTTCAAGCGCCGCTTGCAAGGTTTCCTGGCTCACAATTTGCCCCGCCGAAATCGCCAACCCACCACGCCGAAGCAGGTCGCCATCCGAGATGATGCCCACAACACGGTCCGACTCGTCGAGCACGGGCACGGCGCGGAAGGAATGGCGCAGAAGCAAATCGGCGACTTCGTGCAAGGGGGTGGTCAGCCGCACGCTGTGGACGTCGCGGCTCATGATATCAGCCACACGCACGTTGTTGTCCAGCGCGGGGAAACGCCGATGGGCGTATTTGACCACCTGCACAGGTTCAAGCGTTATCAGCCCCTCTCGCACCATGGATGAGAGAAGAGGAATCAGGCGTTGCAGGCGTTCTTCTTCATCAATGACTTCGATCACAACAGGCAAATCGGCGGAGAGGCGTACCAGCGAGGCTGTGTGGATTCGGCTATGTGCACCAAATCCCGCCATGCCGCGCAGGACCGTGGCGCCGGCAACCCCTTCTTCACGCAGACGGTAGAGGATGGCTTGCCAGAGTGGGCGTCCTTTCCATTGGTCGCTTTCACCAATGTAGATGGTCAGGCGTTGCGTGGGCGTTTGAAAGCGCATAGATGCCGCTCCATTGTTGTTTCATGTTTGGCGCGCCAGAGGTTTGAGGGCATTATTGAAGCGTCATAGCAATCTGTCAACGTTCACAGAGTTGTACAGCGGATGACCTATGCAGAACCACGAGCACGACCCATTACGCCCACACGCACACGAACCAAATCCTGAGCCGCCGCATGACGACCCCACCATCACGGTTGTTGCGCCACATGGAGAGACGTTTTTGGTGACGCCTGAGATGCTTCGGCAGTGGCCTGCTACGACGGCGCATCACTGCTTCATTGTGAGTACAGGGCATGGGACGTCAGGTCCCTTTGATTTTACGGGGGTGACGTTGCCCGACCTCTGTAGCGCACTTGGCATTGCCCCCACATGGCGCGAAGCCGAGATTGTAAGCGCAGATGGGTTCGGCACACGCATCACACGAGAAGAAGCCGCCCCCAACGCGCCCATCGGTCCCGTTGTGCTGGCGTATGCCTGCAATGGAGAACCGCTTTCACGGCGAGCGGGGCTTGTGCGTTTGATTGTGCCCGGTGAACGTGATGATGCTTTGCGCCAGGTGAAGTGGGTGGCGACGGTGCGGTTCGTCTCACTGTAAGCAAACTGGCGCACGTTTTTTGAGCGAATTTGCTTTATTTGCAAAATAGAATATGCTCAGGGTGCTTTTTCCTCAAACCTCTTCAATAGTTGTTCTCTTTTGCTCGTTCTGCAAGGCACAAGGAGCACAGAGGATATGCAAACAACCGAACGCAAACTCCCCCAACTCACCGGTATCCAAGGTTTTCTCCTGCTCTGGTTTGGACAATTTATCTCGCTAATTGGATCATCGCTGACCCGCTTTGGTGTGGTCTATTGGGCGTGGCAGGAAACCGGGCGCCCACTCATCCTGAGCACATTACTCCTGATGGCGTTGCTCCCTTCGCTCGTGTTGGGGCTTGTCGGCGGGGCGCTGGTTGACCGCTGGAATCGTAAATGGGTGCTGGCGCTGAGCGACTTTGCTTCTGGCCTGGTGACGTTTGCCCTGATTGGGCTCTACCTGACGGGGAACTTGCGTGTCCAACATCTCTACCTCATGACGTTGCTCCTGAGCCTGTTCGACGCCTTCCAGATGCCGGCGTTTACGACCACTGTCACGGTGATGGTGCCCAAAGAGCACTACGCCCGTTTCAATGGGTTGCGGAACACGTCGCAACAGGCGTCGCGCATTATCGCCCCGTTTATCGCCGCGGCATTATTGGCGCAATTTGGCTTGCTGGTCATTCTGCTGATTGACGCGCTGACGTTCCTCTTCGCTGTGAGCGTTCTGCCCTTCATTCATATCCCCGACGTGGAAGGCAAGGAGCAAACCTTCCAAAAGCGCTTTGTAGATGAACTTGTGTTTGGGTTGAAATACATCTGGAACAATCCCCCCATTCGCGACATCACATTGATTTTGGCGGGGATGAATTTCTTCAACGCGGCGGGATTTTCCATTCTCAACGCCTACTACCTGGCACGCAGTAATAACAGCGAGTTCGCCTATGCCGCGGGGATGTCCGCCTATGCGTTGGGGTTTGTGCTCGGCGGCATGTTGATGGTGCGTTGGGGGGGACCCAAGCAGAACCGCGTGCGTGCCGCGTTTCTCCCGCTGGCGTTTTCGTTCTTGTTGGGGAATACGACCGTGGGGCTGGGGCGCTCGCTTCCCATGTGGCTGGTGAGCACCTTTATTGCCGCGTTTGGGTTGCCCATCGGGTATGCCATACGGCGGGCGCTCGTGCAATCCAAAGTGCCGCCCGCTGTGCAGGGGCGCGTGTTCAGTGCTGAATTCTTGCTGGTGCAAGCGCCTGTTGCATTGGCGTACATTGTCGGTCCCTTGCTGGCTGAAAAGGTCTTCCAACCGTTCATTGACAATGGGACAGGCGCATTCGCGGACTTTGTGCGCGCTCTTGTCGGCGCCGATAGCGCCGCGGGGATTGCCTTGCTCTTCGTTGTCACCGGCTTGTGCGCGACTGCAGTAGCGTTGAGTGCGTTCATCATCCCCACGGTGCGCAATTTTGAAACGCTCGTCCTCGATTTTGATGAAGCGCCTCAATCCACCGCCCCAGCCGCGCAAACCGCGGAAGCGCAAGCAGAAGCATCGCCTACAGAGAAGGAACATGCTGAAAAGACGCCCAAGCCGATGCGCTCTTGACGGGAAATGTCCATAAGCAACGCAAAAGGCGGGGAACATTCCCCGCCTTTTTGTGTGCGCAGGCACCTTCACTCATCCAAATGCAGATCCCCCAACACTTCGCGAATCGCTTCTTCCTGTTGGCGGCGCTCTATGCCCGTCGAGAAGTAGATTGCTTCGGGATGGTGCACCACAATAGCGGCTGTACTCTGCTCAGGGATGAGTTGGTAGCCGCTGGAGAGCCGCACGCCCAGGCGTTCACCCCCCAGCAAGCGCATCACGTCCTCATGCTGGCTCAGGTCGGGGCAGGCGGGATATCCCCAGGAGTAGCGCAAGCCACGCCCCTCATCAAGCCCCAATTCGCGGCGGATACGGCGGTGTGTCCATTCCGCCAGCCCTTCCGCCAACTGGTCGGCAAAACCGTTGATGAAGTATGCCTCGGTGTACTTCCCCTCGGCTTGCAGCGCCTCCATGCGCCGTGTTGCTTCTGGCCCCGCGGTGACGAGTTGGAGCGCCGCCACATCGCGCCCTTCACGCACAGGCACAAAGTAGTCCGCCAGGCAGAGCCGCTGACGATCAGACTGGCGCGGGAAGGTCAGGCGCGCCACCTCGCGCGTGTGGTCTTCAGGGTCGAAGACGATGAGCGTATCGCCGTCGGCGGCGACGGGGAAATAGCCGTACAGTGCGCCAAACGAAAGCCACCCCGTTTCGATGAGTTCATCCGTCAGGCGCTGCAAGGTAGGCTCAAAGACCGTCGCCACGAGTTCATCCCATTCCTCACCCCGTTTGCCACGCCCACCCCAATGCAAGCGGTAGAGCGTATCCAGGTCGAAGCAGGAAACCACTTCGCGCACATCAATTTCATCACGCGCAACCAAACGGGTGCCCCAGAAAGGCGGTGTGGGCACATCGGGAGCGGGGGGCACAGTCCGTTCGGCGGGCGCTTCAGCAGGCGCGGGCGTTGCCGCAACGACGCCGCGTTCAAGCGTGCGGCGCGCTTTGGCTTTTACCTCGGCAACAAATGCCGCGCGTTCTTCGGGGTCGCCCGTCAACTTGTCCACCACGGCAAGCCCCTCGAAGGCGTCTTTGCAGTAAAAAACGCCCGGCTCGTACACAGATCCATCGTCCATGAACATGATCCGATAGCCAAAGCGGCGGTTGATAGCCGCGCCCCCCACCAGCACCGGGAAGGAAAGCCCCCGCTTGTGCAATTCTTGCACACAAATGGGCATTTGCTTGCTGGTACTCACCAGCAGGGCGCTCAGCCCAATGGCAACCGCGTTATGTTCCACGGCGGCGTCAATAATCGTGTTGACAGGCACTTGTTTGCCCAAATCAACCACCGTATAGCCGTTGTTGCTCAAAATCGTGCCGACCAGGTTTTTGCCGATATCATGCACATCGCCAAAGACGGTCGCCAGCACGACCGTGCCTTTGCTTGTGCCCTCTTTGCGTTCCAGATAGGTTTCCAACCGCGCGACGGCTTTTTTCATCACCTCGGCGCTTTGCAGCACAAAGGGCAAAATGAGTTCACCCGCGCCAAATTTGTCGCCCACCTCTTTCATCGCCGGCAACATGACATTGTTGAGCACCCACACGGGGTCGTGGCGCTGGACGGCTTCATCTACCAGGTCTTCCACACCTTCTTTTTTGCGGTGCACAATGTACCAGTAGAGTTTTTCTTCCACACTCATGCCCTCGGTGGGGTCAACGCGCTCATCGCCTGAGACGGCAATTTCGTTTTCCTCAAAGAACTGAATGACGCGGGCGAGCGCATCCTCGCGGCGGTCGAAAATCAAATCATCCATGAGGGTGCGCTGTTCTTCGGGAATTTCAAAGTAGGGCGTGATATGCTTGGGGTTGACAATCGCCATATCAAGCCCGGCTTCGACGGCGTGGTGCAGGAAGACGCTGTTGAGAACGGCGCGCGCGGCAGGCTTGAGCCCAAACGAGACGTTGCTCACGCCCAGCAGGGTGAACACGCCCGGCAGTTCGGCTTTGATACGCCGAATGCCTTCGAGGGTTTCAATGGCGGCGCGGCGCAGTTCGGCTTGCCCTGTGGTGATGGGAAACGTCAGCACGTCGAAAATCAGGGCTTCGGGCGGCAAGCCGTATTCCTGTGTGGCAATGTCGTACATGCGCTTGGCAATCTGGAATTTGCGTTCGGCGGTATGCGCCATGCCTTCCTCGTCAATGGTGAGCGCCACCACCGCCGCGCCGTGTTGCTTCACCAAAGGCAGCACCTCTTCAATCCGCTGGCGCCCGTTCTCCATGTTGATGGAGTTCACAATGGCGCGTCCCGGATAGGTTTCGAGCGCTACACGGATGACGTCGGCTTCGGTGGAGTCAATCATCAGGGGCACGTCAACACTCTGGCTGAGCAGTTTCACCAGCCGCCGCATCTGTTCGGCTTCGTCGGTGCGTTCAGTGAGCGCCACACAGACATCGAGCATGTGCGCGCCGCCTTCCACCTGTTCGTGCGCGATTTCCAGCAGGGCATCGTAGTTCTCTTCAAGCAGCAGGCGCTTGACCTTGCGGCTTCCTTGGCTGTTCACCCGTTCGCCCACCAACGTGGGGGCGGGTATCTGCTTGATGTCGGTGGCGCGCATCGCGCTGGCGACACGCGGCGTGGTGTCAATCTCAGCCGGGCGACGCGCCCACGGATTGACGCCCTGCACGCCTTCAACCAGCAGGCGAATATGCTCGGGCGTGGTGCCGCAACAACCGCCGATGATGTTGCACCCAAACTCATTCACAAATTGGAGCAACATTTCCGCCATTGGTTCAGGTTGCATGGGGTACACCGCCTCGCCATCCACGTTGAGCGGCAAGCCTGCATTGGGAATGGCGGAAACGGGCAAATGCGTGTGGCTGGTGAGGTAGCGAATCGGTTCGCGCATGTAATCTGGGCCGGTGGAACAGTTCAGCCCGATGGCGTCAATCCCCAACGGTTCGAGAATCGCGAGCGCCGCGCTAATGTCGGTTCCCAAGAGCATGCGCCCCGTGGTGTCAAGCGTCACCTGCGCCTGAATCGCGGCACGAATACCCGTTTCCTGCATGGCACGCTTCAGCCCTTCAATGGCGGCTTTGACTTCCAGAATGTCCTGACTGGTTTCGATGAGCAACACATCCACACCACCCAGCAGCAAGCCCACGGCTTGCTCGCGGAACACATCCACCAATTCGCCATAGGTGATATTGCTCAGCACAGGGTCGTTTGCCGACGGCAACATGCCACTGGGTCCGATTGAACCCGCCACAAAACGCGGCTTCTCCGGCGTGCTGTACTCATCGGCAAGCCGCCGCGCCAGCGCCGCCGCCGCGCGGTTGATCTCGAGCACCTGCTCGTGCAGGTTGTACTCTTTCAACGTGATACGATTGGAGCGGAACGTATCGGTTTCGATGACATCCGCGCCAACATCCAAGTATGAGCGGTGGACACGTTCCACCACATCGGGGCGCGTGATAACCAGATAGTCGTTGCACCCTTCGTAGGCAGCCCCGCCAAAATCGTCGGCGGTGAGATTCATTTTTTGCAGCGAAGTTCCCATGGCGCCGTCATACACGAGGACACGTGTGCGCAGGGCGTCAAGATACCGCTGGGCTCGGTTTTCGCGCATGGCCTCTCTCCGTTCTTCTCTCGACAAAGCGTCTTCTACACACTCGTTCTGCACGTTGTACACAGCAATGTGCCTTCAGATGGGCGATATCCTACTGCAAGAAAGCCACTCAGCCAAAAGAAAAATGCCACGGCGTTGCCACCGTGGCATTTTTCCGTGCCCCTTGTCCCCCACAAAAGGCACGCCCCCTCGTGCCTTCTGGTTTGTCACTCCAAAAGCCCATCCATGAGTTCGATGAGCATTTCGCCTTTTTCCAGGTCAATCTCCTTGACGACCTGGCGAATGGCGGGAATCAGTACTTCACCGTAGCGCTCACCGCGAATAACATACACATCATTCGCGCCGTTGGTGAACATCACATCGGCAACGCGCCCCAATTCCTCGCCTTCGGTCGTCATGGCGCGCAAGCCGATGAGTTGGTGCACGTAGTATTCATCTTCTCCCAACGGCGGCGCCCATTCTCGCGGGATGACAACGTACTCGCCGCGCAGGGCTTCGGCATCGTTGCGTGTGCTCACCCCTTCCAGCATGAGCAGCAACATGCCTTTGTGCAAGCGCACCCCCTTCACGGCATAGGGTTGCGGCGTCTGCTGTCCGAGATAGACCTCTTCCAGGTCAAAAACAAACTCGATATCATCAGTCAGAATACGGACTTTGACCTCGCCGCGTATGCCGTGTGGTGCGACAATACGCCCTAACGTCAAAAAATCATCCGCCATAGGCTAGCGAATATCCACATCCACAAACAAGCCCCGTTTTTGCGCGACGACGTGCACCACGTTGCGGATGGCTTCGGCCACGCGCCCCTGGCGACCAATCACGCGCCCCATGTCGTCGGGGGCGACCGAAAGCGTGATGCGCACGCGACGACCGCGCTTTTCGCTCGTCACGCGCACTTGTTCAGGATGGTCTACCAGGTTTTTGGCGATGAATTCGACCAGTTCTTCCATGCTACTGTCCGAATCAGGCATTGACTTCGGCTTCCGCCGGGAAGAGTTCTTCCAGCGGCGTCCCTTCGCGGTAGCGTTTCAGCGCTTCGTAGATGCCGTCGCGCTTGAACCAGCGGTCAACGGCTTCGGACGGCTTCGCGCCCTGGCTCAGCCAGTACACAGCGCGCGCCTTGTCGTACTTCACGGTTTCGGGTTCGCTCAGCGGGTTGTAATAGCCAAGGGTTTCGATAAAGCGACCGTCACGCGGCGAGCGCTGATCAGCCACCACAATGCGATAACTCGGTTGGTTTCGGGCGCCCATGCGGCGCAGACGAATGCGTACCATAACCGCTTCTTGCTCCTTTTTGGCTCTCGCGTCTGTTTCAACACGTGGGTTTTCAACAATTCGACACAAACAAGCCCGCCCGAAGGCGAGCCTCGCGATTGGGCATTATATCGAAAAGCGCCATTTGGGGCAAATAGCCCCCCCTTATGCGCGGAACGTGTGGACAACGTCCACAACGGCGGCAAGCGCGGCGTCGTCCACCTGTGTGGGAATGACGCACGAGGGGGCAAGGATGTGCTTGTAGCCCCCTGTGATGGCGAGGGCGGCGCGGGCGTGTTCGGCGACCACGTCGGCGGGTTCCAAAAAGATGCGGCGATCCAGCCCCGTGACGAATGCGCGCTCGGTCTGTTCGCGGGCGTCCGCCAGTGATGGGGCGGTTTCGTGGTCGTGCCAGGAGACGCCATGCACGGGGTAGGTGTTCGCCAGTTCAAAAAAGGTGTTGACGCCGTGCAGGTGCAGGACACGAATGGTGTGCTCTGGGCAAGCGTCGAGGACGAGGCGGTCGAACGGTTCGCCCAGTTCGGCATAGGTGGCACGGGGCAGGATGTCGGCGCTGGCCAGTTGGGTGGCGAAGAAAACGCCGTCCGCCCCAGCGGCAAGGCAGGCTTCGGTGTAGCGCGCCATGGTCTCGGCGATGGTGCGCAACCCGGTTTTGACGGCGTCGGCGTCCTGGGCGATGTGCTCAAAGAGCAGGTCGCCTACCATTTTATACGCCACCGTCAGCGGGCTGAAAATAGTCATCAAGATGGGGATATCGGGCGGCAAACCGCCGCGCACCAAGCGCAAGCCGCGCAGTTCACGCCCCAGTGCGCCGCGCTGTACGTCAAGCGGGGGGAGCGCCCGCCAGCCGTCGGGTGTGGTGAACGCCGGGCGGATGCGTTCGGGGGCGCGGTGCGGGTCGTTGAAGCGGCGGATAGGGGTGCCCCAATCTTCCACGGCGTACATGCCCATGGGGGTGTGCTTCACGAAATCTACTTCCCAGCGCACGGCAAATTCAATCGTCGCCGCCGCCAGCCCCTCAGGCGTTTCGTCTTCATCGTGAAAGTGCCGCCACAGGCTGAACGCGGGGCGGTCGGTTGGTTCGCCATGGAGCGTTGCCCAGACACGTTCACGCGCGTTCATGTTGGTTCACCTCATGCGGGGGATGTTGTGCTGCTTCGCGCAAGGTTTTGGGGAAGCGCTGGACGCGCCCCTCGGGGTCAATACAGATGTGTGCTGTATAGCCTTCGGCGCACAAACGCCCATCTTGGCCGATGACTTCATACGCAAAAACAATTTTGCGCGATTTGAATTCTTGAATCCAGGTGCGCACAGTGACGACTTCATCGTAGCGGGCGGGAGAGACATAGCGTGCGTAGCACTCCGTCACAGGCAGGACAATGCCTTCGCGCTCCATGCGGCTGTACGGCATGTTGTACGCACGCAGAAAATCACTGCGCCCTTCTTCAAACCAGACGATGTAAGCGGTGTGGTGGACAATGCCCATCTGGTCGGTTTCGGCGTATCGGACACGGAAAGAAGTCTCGTGGACGTAGACAGGCATGCTGGCACTCCTTGGTGGTTCACAGAATGACGGAGAGAACGGCAATCAGGAAGAGCAGTTGCAACACCACTGTCCCCCCCCACAGCAGGTAGGCGGCGAATTCGTCCACCCATTGCCGCAAGAGAAGACCGCCAACCCCGTTCACCAACAGCAGCCCAAACGCAATGATGGGCAAGAAGAAAATGTGCGAGCGGGGTTCGATACGGTCGGGTTGCCCAAAGGCGTCGAAGTGCAGGGGGATGATCGGCGGCAGTTGGAAATAGCCAATCACCACAAGAAACCAGAGCACAAGGTGCAGAAAGACCGCCAGCCCAATCGTGTAGAAAGCCGCGCGGTCAGCGTAGAGTGTCTCCCACAGATGGCGCAAGCGTGCCGGCAATTTGTGCTGAAACGGTAGCGATGGTGTGCTCATGTGCTTCTCAAACAAGCGTGCATTTTCGGCGTTGTGTGAGGGCGATTATACTGTGAAACGCGAAAGCCCAAAGTGGGGCGATATGCGCAAAGCCTCATCGTATGGGCGGCAATTCAACCGAGGAGCCAAAGGAGTAGAAGCAATGAAAATTCGTGTGAAAGTGGACCGTTCAGCCTGCATTGGTGCAGCGGAATGCACGTTGATTGCGCCGCACATTTTCAGCCTGGATGCCGAAAACAAGGCGGTGGTGAATGAGGAAGCCGCCGCGCAAGCCGATGAAGCCCTGTTGTGGGAAGTGGCCGACTCGTGCCCAGCGCTGGCGATTATCCTGTATGATGAAAACGGCGACCAAGTCTATCCCCAGTGAGCCATGATGGACAAACGCACACGCCTGGAAACCGTTTTGGCTGGTGAACGCCCAGACCGCTTGCCGATTGCGTTCTGGCGTCATTTTCCGGTGGACGACCAGCGCGCCGACACACTGGCGGCGGCGACCTTGCATTTTCAACAAACGTGGGATTTTGACTTCGTCAAGGTTAGCCCTTCCAGCAACTACTGCACCTTTGATTGGGGCGTGGAAACCCGTTGGGAGGGCAATCAGGAAGGCACGCGCACCTATGTGCGGCGGCGTATTCAACGTCCCGAAGACTACGAAACGCTGGAAGTGCTGGACGTGCGCAAAGGCATGTTGGGGGAACAATTGCGCGCCCTGGAATTGATTGGGCGGGCGTTGCCCCCCGATACGCCGTTCATCGCCACGGTTTTCAGCCCGCTGACCGTCATCCGCTATTTGCGCGGGAATGCCTACATTGCCGACTTGCGCCAGCACCCCGACCGTGTGCTCCACGCGCTCGACGTGGTGACGCGCGTGTACGAGGATTTTGTCGCGGCGGCGTTGGAAACAGGCGCGGCGGGCATTTTCCTGGCGGTACAACCGGCAAGTTATCATTTGCTGAGTGAAGCGGAATACCGCCGCTTTGGTGAACCGTTCGACCGTCGCATTCTGGCGGCGGCGTCGCGCGGGTGGTTCAACCTGCTGCACGCCCACGGCGACGCCGTGATGTGGGATTTGCTGGCGGCGTATCCGGTGCAAGCCATCAACTGGCATGACCGCCATACGCCTCCCACGCTTGCCGAAGCGCGTGCGCGGTTTTCGGGGGCGCTGGTAGGCGGCTTGCGCCAGTGGGAAACCCTTCTGTTGGGTACGCCCGAACAGGTGCGCGCCGAAGTGCTGGACGCCCGCGACCAGGTGGACGGGCGCGGGCTGGTTATCGGGGCGGGGTGCGTCATCCCTGTGACAACGCCCTATGGCAACATTCGCGCGGCTGTGGAGGCGTGCCGCAATACCTGACCACCGCGCCTGGAACGCCACCTCACACCCGATGGTGCCATGCCATCGGGTGTTTCATTGGGGGCGTGCACCGCGCGAAAGTGATTGACAGGCGGTCTCTGCTTTCGTATACTCGCAAGCGTTCCTGCTGGCAGGTTTGACAACCAAAGAAGGGAGGTGAGAGCAGCCAAAAGCGTGAGTGCCTGTGTCACACCGTCGTGACGTTGTGCGGAGTCGTTCAGAGTGCTGAGTGAACCAGATGGAGGAGAAAAGCCATGAACACTCGCAAGTTGTTGTCCCTGCTGTCACTCTTGTTTGTTCTGCTGGCACTCGCTGCATGCGGTGGCGGTCAAAGCGGCGAAGAAAGCACCGGCGAAAGCGGTGGTGAACAAGCCGCCACCACCGAAGGCAAAGTCGTGCGTGTGTACACCTCCTGGCCTCTGCAAGGTCCCATGCTCCCCGAAGGGCAATCCATGAAGCGTGCGGCCGACCTCGCCTTGAAGCACTACCTCGATGCGCACGGCGGTGAAGGTCCCGGCGGCTACACCGTCGAAATCGTCAACCTGGATGACGCTTCGCCCACCACAGGCTCGTGGGACGGCACGATCGAAGCCGAAAACGCCCAGAAATGCGTCAACGACCCGCTCTGTATGGTCTACTTCGCCACGTATAACTCTGGTGCGGCAAAGGTTTCCATTCCCATCACCAACAAGGCTGGCATTGCACAGATTACCCCCGCCAACACCTACCCCGGTCTGACGAAGCCCTGGGCGGAAGGCGAACCCGACATTTACTACCCCGCCGACAACCGCCCGACCTACTTCCGCACGAACGCCACCGACGACCTGCAAGGCTACTCGGCGGCATCGTGGGCGAAATGCTTGGGCTTCAAGAAAGTGTACATCCTCGACGACCGCCAACTCTACGGCAAGGGGGTTGCGGACGCGTTCGAGCAACAAGCCCAGAAGATTGGACTTGAAATCGTGGGCCGCGACGGCGTCGAATCCACCGATATTGACTTCCGCGCGCTGCTTGCCAAAGTGAAAGACGCCCAGCCCGACCTGGTGTACGGCGGCTTCGTGATTGACTCCGGCGGTCCGCAAATCATCCAGCAAATGGCCACGCTGGGGCTCTTCGACCAGGGCGTCAAGTTCATGGGGCCCGACGGCTTGGTGAATCCCGCGCTGGCTGAGCAAGCCGGTGGCGCGCAGGTGGTGGACGGCAACGTCCTGCTCACTTTCCCCGGTTTGGCGCCCAACTTGCTGGAAACCGAATCCGGGAAGAAGTTCTACAACGACTTCATCGCTGAATACGGCGAAGAACCCAGCCCGTGGTCAACATACGCCTACCAGGCGATGCAAGTCATTCTGGACAGCATCGAACGCGCCGCGGCGAGCGGTGAAGTCACCCGCGCAAGCGTGCTGGACGCTATGCGCAACACCAAGGACTTTGAAGGGATTACCGGCGTCTTCTCGTTCGATGAAAATGGGGACACAACGCTGGTGCAGATGGCGTCCTACTCGGTTGAAAACGGCGAATTCAAGTTTGAAGGCGCCATTAGCCCTGAAATGGCCGACTCGTGCCCATAATGCCTGCAACGGGTGTGGTGCGCTCTGCGGAGCGCCCACACCCCTTTTTCATGTTGGGGGATAGCATCGAGGGGGTTGGAAGAACACCATGAACATTGAACTGCTTGCGAACCAACTGGTGATTGGCATCACAATCGGGTCGTATCTGGCGCTGATTGCGCTGGGGTACACCATGGTGTACGGCATTCTCGAACTCATCAACTTCGCCCATGGCGACATTTTCGCTTTTGGGTTTCTCTTTTCGCTCACCATCTTGCAGTTTTTGAACCTTGAATATCCGCTTTCTGTGCCCCAAATCATTTACATTTTGGTCCCCGTCATGCTGTTGACCATGCTCGCCGCGGGGCTGCTCAACGTCTTCATTGACCGCATCGCCTACCGCCCATTGCGCAACGCGCCCCGCCTGGCGCCGTTGATTACCGCTGTGGGTGCTTCGTTCGCTTTGGAAAACCTGTTTGCCATCTGGAAGGGACCCAGCCAGATTTTCTACCCGCCCTATGTGCCCCGCGTGGACATTCTGCGCGAATGGCTGGGCATTGAGACCATCATCGGCTTTTCGACGACCGACCTCATGTTGCTGGTCGTCACCATCCCGCTGATGGTTTTGCTTTCGGTCTTTGTGCGGCGCACCAAGTTGGGCAAAGCCATGCGCGCCACCGCCCAAGACCGTGAAGCCGCCGCGATGATGGGCATCAATGTTGAGCGTGTCATCATGAGCACCTTCTTCATCGGGGGGGCGCTGGCCGGCGCCGCCGGCATGGTGTTCGGGTTGTACCTCAACACCGGGCGCTACCTCATGGGGTTTGAAGCCGGCTTGATGGCGTTCACCGCCGCCGTGTTGGGGGGCATTGGCAACATCGCCGGCGCTGTGTTGGGCGGCTACTTCATCGGCATCTTCAAGGCGCTGAGCGACCTCTACTTGCCGTCCGAATGGACGCGCGCCGTGGTGTTTGCCATTCTGGTCTTGGTGCTTGTGTTCCGCCCAGCCGGTTTGCTTGGGCAAGCCACGCAGGAAAAAGTCTAATCGGGCTGGTTCATAACGGCGACGCTGATTTGTGGGGGACTTATGGTGCAGAAACTTCTGGCATTTCTACCCGAAGACCGACGGCAACGCCAACTGATTCTTGGCACGCTCGGGGGTGTCATCTTCCTGACATACCCGTTTATTGACCGCGCCTTAGGGCTGGAATTGCTCGGCTCACTCGTAGCCGGCTTGATTTTCGTCATTTTGGCGCTGGGTTTGAACATCGTAGTCGGTTTTGCCGGCTTGCTCGACCTGGGGTACGCCGCCTTTTTCGCCATTGGGGCGTACACGATGGGCATTTTCACCTGGCCCAACCTGGGGCTGGAATGGTCGTTCTGGGTGGTCATCTGGATTTGCGCTGTGGTGGCCGCCATCTGCGGTATGATTATCGGCGCGCCGACGCTGCGCTTGCGCGGCGACTACCTCGCCATTGTCACGCTGGCGTTCGGCGAAATCGTGCCGACCGTCATCCGCAACCTGGACGACCTCACCATTCGCATTCCTTTCACGAATATCTACCTGGTTGAACACTTGAACCTGACAAACGGTCCACAAGGGCTGAACCCTGTTGGTCGTCCCAGCATCTTCGGTTTTGAATTCGGATTCGACCCGCTGCATTGGTGGTATCTCGTTGTCATTCTCGGCGTGCTGGTCATCATCGCCGAGCGGCGGTTGGAAAACTCGCGTTTGGGACGCGCCTGGATGGCGATTCGTGAAGATGAAATCGCCGCCGACGCCATGGGGGTTGACCCCATCCGCACGAAACTGCTGGCGTTTGCGCTGGGGGCGTCGTTTTCGGGGTTTGCAGGCGCCATTTATGCCTCGATGATTCAAGCCATTTTCCCCGAACTGTTCCGCTTCCAGGTCTCCATCTTCCTGCTCATCATCGTCATTCTGAGCGGGATGGGCAACGTGTACGGCGTGCTGGTCGGTGGACTCATGCTCACTATCCTCGACCGGGTGCTCATCGCCATCTGGATTCCCCAATGGCAAGCCTCGCTGGCGAAAGCATTGGGCTGGTCGTGGCTGACCGCCATTGACCTGCGCGAATGGCGCTGGGTGCTCTTTGGCGTCGGCTTGATTCTCATCATGGTCTGGCGTCCCGAAGGGTTGTTCCCATCTGAAGCACGCAAAGCCGAACTCCACGAACACGAATGGGAAGAAGCAGGCGCCGAAGGCTGAGGCGGGCGCCTGTTCGGGTGAAAGAGGAGAGAGACCATGGCGCTTTTGGAAGCACGGGGAATTACCAAACGCTTTGGCGGGTTGACCGCCGTGGATAGCGTAGATTTTGAGATGGAACCCGGCATGATTGCGAGCGTAATTGGCCCCAACGGTGCCGGTAAAACCACCTTTTTCAACATGATTACGGGCTTCTACCGCCCGACCGAAGGGCGCATCTTCTTCGATGGCAAGGACATCACAGGCAAGCGCCCCAACCAGGTGACGGCGATGGGCATCGCGCGCACGTTTCAGAACATTCGCCTCTTTGCGAACATGTCCGCGCTCGACAATGTGCTGGTGGGCATGAACTGCCGCATGCGCCAAACCTGGTATCACGCCATCTTGCGCTTGCCTTCGATGGTGCAAGAAGAGCGCCAAGCCCACCGCAAAGCGCTCGAACTGCTCGAATACGTGGGCTTGCGTGACCGCGCCAACGAAGCCGCCCGCAACCTGCCCTATGGCGATCAGCGCCGCCTGGAAATTGCGCGCGCGCTGGCGACCGAACCCAAACTGCTCTTGCTGGACGAACCAACCGCGGGCATGAACCCCAACGAAACCTTGCAGATGACGCGCTTCATCCAGCAGTTGCGCGACGATTTGGGGCTGAGCATTCTGCTCATCGAGCACGATATGAAGGTTGTGATGGGCATTTCCGATCGTGTGACCGTGCTGGACTACGGGAAGAAGATTGCCGAAGGCTCACCCCGCGACATCCAGCGCAACCCGCGCGTGATTGAAGCCTACCTGGGGCGGCGGGCGGCGGAAGCATTTGCCCAGGCGCACGCGGACGAAGAGGGCGAAGGCTAAGGAGGCAACATGGCACACAATGGCACACGCGAGCACATGCTCGAACTGCGCAATGTGCATTCCTACTACGGCGCTATCCACGCGCTCAAAGGCATTTCGCTCACGGTAGACCGTGGCGAAATCGTCACGCTGATTGGCTCGAACGGTGCGGGGAAAACGACCACCATTCGCACTATCAGCGGCATCTTGCATCCGCGCGAGGGGCAAGTCATCCTCGAAGGGCGCGACATCTCGCACACGCCCGCCTACGAAATCGTGAAATTGGGTGTGGCGCAATCGCCCGAAGGGCGGCGCATCTTCCCCCGCCTGACCGTGCTCGAAAACCTGGAAATGGGTGCGTACACGCGCAACGACCCCCAGGGAATCGCCGAAGACCTGGAACGGGTGTTTGAGTTGTTCCCACGTCTGAAAGAACGCCGCAACCAGCAAGGCGGGACCCTTTCGGGGGGTGAGCAGCAAATGCTCGCCATTGGGCGGGCGCTCATGGCGCGCCCCAAATTGCTCCTGCTCGACGAGCCGAGCATGGGGCTGGCGCCTGTGTTGGTGGAAACCATCTTCGAGACGATTGTCGAAATCAACAAGCAGGGAACCACCATTTTGCTTGTCGAACAGAACGCCCTCATGGCGCTGGAAGTGGCGCATCGGGGCTATGTGTTGCAAACCGGGCAAATCGTGCTCGAAGGTCCCGCACAGGAGTTAGCCGCCAGCGAAATGGTGCGTAAAGCCTATCTGGGCGAGGAATAGACGGCGGCAGAATTGCCAAACGTGCTCATTTCCCTATACTCGCCGCCGCAACGGTGCAGTCCACCCGCCGACGGACTGCACCGTTTTTTGTTGTCAACATGTCAAGGAGGTTTCGTATGCCCCGAAAAACCTACTCCAAAACCGGCGCAAAGTGCCGCGTCACGTTTGAAGTCCCCGCCGACGCCGCCGCATCGCACGCCGTGCTCCTCGCCGACTTCAACGAGTGGCAGCCGCTTGAACTGACGCGCCGCAAAGACGGTCGCTTTTCCGTCACGGTGTCGCTGGAAAGCGGGCGCGCCTATCAGTACCGCTTCTTGCTCGACGGCGAGCGCTGGTACGACGACCCGACCGCCGACGAGTTCACGCCCAACACGTTCGGTTCGCAAAACGCCGTCGTGCGCGTGTAGCCACCCCCACAATTGCATATCGCAAGCCGCCTACGGGCGGCTTTTTGCATTTTCGCACGCTTGCGTATGCTCCCCCGTGAACAGAGAACAGCCAGAGGCAACCATGCAAGCCGAAATTCGCCATTGCCGACAATGCAACCTGCGCTATCCCTGGCATGAACGCCAACCACATCGCGAAACGTGCCCCCGCTGTGGCGCGCCGACTATCCGCCTGGCGGCGTGGGATACCGCTCCCCATGCCCCGCCCCCGACGGAACCGTTGCCCCCGCGCACAGTGGCGCTCGTGCTCGACAACCTGCGCTCGGCGTGGAACGTGGGGGCGCTATTTCGCACCGCCGACGGGCTGGGCGTGGCGCATCTCTACCTGTGCGGCATTACCCCCACGCCCGAACAAGCCAACGTCCGCAAAACAGCGCTGGGCGCCGAAACCAGCGTCCCGTGGTCGTATGCCCCGAACACGGCGGAGGTGTTGCACACCTTGCGGCAAAGCGGCTGGACGATTTGGGCGCTTGAACAGACGCCTACCGCCCGCTCGCTTCGTGGGTTGCAGCCGCCGGACAAGCCGCTGGCGTTGGTGGTTGGCAACGAAGTGAGCGGCGTTGGGCATGACCTGTTTCCGCTCTGCGAGCAAGTGGTCTATGTGCCTATGCAGGGCGTCAAGCGCTCGCTCAACGTTGAAGTGGCGGCGGCGATTGCCCTCTGGCATTTGCTGGGTATGCCCTAACAGGCCAAAATACACCCCCTGAGCATTGGGGGAAGGAGGCGAAGGAAGAACCATGCAGAACCTGTTGCATCGCACCACGCTCTTGGTCGGGTTGGTTGTTGTCAGTCTCCTGGGGTTGGCGTGCACAAGCCAAACCAACACCCCGCGCGACCCCGTCCTGGCTCAAAACGGCGGCGGGCACCCGCTTGTGGGCACGACCGTCCCCGCCACCACGGTCTACACACTCGATGGCGAAGCCGTCACGCTCGACACGCTGGGCGCAGGCGAACCGCGGCTCATCAACTTCTGGGCGACGTGGTGTCCACCGTGCAAAAAAGAAATGCCGGAGTTTCAGGCGCTCCACGAAGAAGGCTACACCATTATTGGTGTTGATGTGGAAGAAGGACCCGCCGTAGTCGAGCAATTTTTGCAAACATTTGAACCGACGATTACCTACCCGATTTACATCAGCAAAGACGCCAGCACCGAAAAAGCCTACCGTCTCTTGGGGTTGCCCACATCCTGGCTGGTGGATGCCGACGGTGTCATTCAAATGGTCTGGACGGGGCAAGTCACCAAAGAGATGATTGAGGCGCATTGGAGCCTTGTCCAGTAAGCGCCAACATTTTTCTAACAAGCGGCTGCTACACTTTCGCTTGAAAATACTGGATGAGAGTATCAGGAGGGAAACATGGCGATTTTCGATGCACCCATTCACGCCAACGATATGACCTATGACCGTGCCGTCTATCAAGCGAAAGTGCCTGTGGTCGCCGTTTTCTGGCGGCGCGAATGCCCGCCGTGTGAGCAACTGGACCCTGTGTTGAACCGGCTGGCGCGCGAGTACGCCGGCAAACTGCTCGTGGTGAAACTGAATGTGGAAGATGCGCCCCAAGCCGCGCAGCGCGAACAGGTGCGTCATCTGCCGACGTTGCTGCTGGTGAAGGATGGGCGTGTTGTTCAGCGGGGCGAAGGCGCGCCCACTGAAAGCGCATTGCGCGAATGGGCAGCCTATCTCGTGGGCGAACGCTCGGCAACGCCGACACAAACGCTGAGCGGGGCTAGCGTGCCCCTGCACGCGACCGCCCAACGCACGCCGCCGCCGCCACCGCGTCAGCCGCGTCCTGAGCCACGTGCGGCGCATGCGGACGGCAAACCCGTCGTCCTGACCGATGCCACGTTCGCTGATTTCATCTCATCGGGCGTGGCGCTGGTGGACTTCTGGGCGGAGTGGTGCGGTCCGTGCCACATGATTGCGCCCGCTATCGAGTCGCTGGCGCGCGAGTATGCGGGGCGCGTCAAGGTGGGGAAACTCAACGTGGACGAAAATCCGCGCACGCCCATGCAGTTCCAAATTCGCGGGATTCCGACGCTCATCATTTTCCGCAATGGGCAACCGGTTGACCGCATTGTGGGCGTGCAATCGTTGCCGGCGCTCCGCCAACGGTTGGACGCCGTGCTGGCAGGAGTGCGCTAATGGGGCTGTTTGAGCAATTGGGACCGCTCTACGATTGGTTTTTGGCGCCTGTGGAAGCGTGGCGCTTGCGCGCCTGGCGTCGCCAGTTGGTGGGTGATGTGCACGGGCGTGTGCTTGATGTGGGGGTGGGGACGGGGCTCAACCTGCCCCACTACCCGCCCAACACCGATGTTGTGGCGCTTGACCTCACGTGGGAGATGTTGCGCTATGCGCCCGCGCGTCGTCGCGCGCGGCAATGGTTGGTGCAGGGTGATGTGCAGGCGCTCCCCTTCCCTGACGCCGCCTTTGATGCGGTTGTGGGGGCGCTTGTTTTCTGCTCCGTCCCCGATGCACAACAAGGCTTGCATGAAGTCCGCCGCGTGCTGAAACCCGGCGGGCGTTTGCGCTTGCTCGAACATGTGCGCGGCACGCATCCGCTGGCACGCACGTTCACAGACATGTTTGAACCGTTGTGGTTCGGCATGAATGGGAGTTGCCACCTCAACCGCGACACGCCCAGACTCGTGCAAGAAGCGGGCTTCGAGATTGTGCGGCAAGAGAGATTCGCGGGTTCGTTGGTGGTGCTGCTGGAAGCCCGCCCACGTTGATTGGCAACCTGGCAAACGCAAACGGCTGGGGAACTTCCCCAGCCGTTTTGATGTTGAGCGGGAAGGCTACCTGGTGCGTTTGCGCGCACGATGAAGCGCGACCGCCGTCAGCCCGAAGACGCCGGCGACAAAGGGCAAAAAGGGTGTGCGTGCTGCCGATGGCGCTGCGGTGAATGCCGTGAGGTGCACGGCTGTGGGACCGCCGCTTCCCGCAGTACACCCACTGCCGCTTGGTGCAAGGGCGACTGTTGCGCCAACCCAACTGATGTGTTCACTCACACCACCTTGTGAACTATCATCCCCCACGATCAAGAGCACCCATTCAATTGTTGTGCCGCTTGTTGCCCGCAAGCCAATCCAGCGTGTCGTTACGTTCCCGCACGCACCATTGGTCGGACACACACTTTGATCCGTGGTGCTGGTCGGAATCTGAACTTCGACAACAGAGCCGCCGCTTGGCTTGTATCGCAGGAGCGCAGGTGTGCCGCCACCGTCGGTGCGTGTTTCCAAATCCCCAACCCACACACCGATTGTGTGTCGGCAATCCATTGGTCGTTGAGCGCTGCCGCGGCCGTGCGGCCTGTGTTGTTGTTGCCGCTGACTTCATTTGTGATCGTCACCGTCACGCCGCCTTGGGCTTCGGCTGGATAGAAGAAAAGCGGCGCAAAGAAGACCAGGAACAACACCAAGGCAAGATAAAATGGTTTGCTGACACGCATGTCGCACCTCTCTTGCACACATACCTCATGCCGAAGAGCGGTTATTTTACTCAAACAACTATGTGCGTCAAAAAAGCGGGATCTGTTCCCCGTTTTTTCAACAAACTCGCCCTGGTTCACGCAGCACCCAATATCTCCGCCAGCGTTTGCACCAACAAGTCGTTTTCTTCAGGCGTTCCCAGGCTGATACGCAGGTGTCCCGCCAAAAGTGGGTAGCCGCTGACATCGCGGATGAGGATGCCGGCACGATTGAGAAGTGCCTCAAAAATCTCGCGCGCGGGGCGGTCAAAGCGCGCCAGCACAAAATTGGCGGCGCTGGGATAGGCATGGAGACCGGGGAGCGCATTCAGCGCGGGAATCAGTCGTTCCCGCTCGGCTTTCAGCCGCTCGATGAGGGGGCGGAAGTGGCTTTCAAAATGCTCAATCGCCACCAGGGCGGCGGTTTCACTGAACAGGTTGAGCGCGTAGGGCAATTGCGCCTTGTGCAATTCACGCGCCAGGGCTTCGTTGGTGATGGCGTACCCCACGCGCAGCCCCCCCATGGCCATCGCTTTGCTGAATGTGCGCAAGAGCACGACATTGTCGTAGCGTTCCAGCAGTGGGGTGAAGTCCTGGTCGGCAAATTCGCGGTAGGCCTCGTCAATCAGCACCAGTGCGCCGCTTTCCGCCGCCACACGCTCAACATCAGCGGGGGCATAGGCGGTGCCGGTGGGGTTATTCGGTGTGCAGAGCACGACTACCCGCGCCTGGTGGCGTTGCGCCGTCTCGATGACGGCGTCCACAGGCAGGGCAAAGTTGGTTTCGGGCGGCATGGGGATTTCATGCACGTGTGCGCCGAAAACACGCGCCAGCAAGCCATACACGCTGAACGTCGGCACGGGAATCACAACGTGGTCGCCGGTGCGGAGTGTCGCCGCCAACGTCACGTAAATCAACTCATTCGAGCCATTGCCCACCAACACCATCTCACGGCGAACGCCGTTGTGGGCGGCAAGCGCCTCGCGCAGCGTATCAAGCGTGAACGAGGGATAGCGCGCCCAATCGGCTTGCGCCACCCGTTCCAGCACAATGGCTTTGAGGTCTTCGGGATAGCCGAACGGGTTTTCGTTCTGGTTCATTTTGTGGCGGTACGTGTAGGGTTTGAGGGTGTACGCCTGCATTGCCAGGATGTCGGGTTTGATAAAACGCTTCATGGGGTGTGTCCTCTTCTGGATTGGTTGGCTTTTGACACCGGCGAGGGTGTGCCACAGGTGAGAAGCGATGTCAAATGCGCCTCGCCGGTTGAAAGGACCAGCGAGGCGCGGGGAAAATCTTCCGCATGCGGCAATCAGCCGCGCACACGGCGCAAGCGCAACCCGTTGGCGGTGACCAGCAAACTGGCGCCGTCATCGGCGAGCACCGCCAGCCAGAGCGTGGTCCAGCCGGGGATGGCAAGCGCCATGAAGAGCAGTTTGATGCCCACGCTGAACAGAATGTTGGCGGCAATGGTGCGCCGTGCCGCCCGCCCCAGCCGCAGGGCATAGGCGATTTTGCGCAAGTCGTCGCTCATCAGCGCCACATCGGCGGTTTCGATGGCTTGATGTGTACCAGCGGCGCCCATGGCAATCCCCACATCGGCGGTGGCGAGCGCCGGCGCGTCGTTGATGCCGTCGCCCACCATGGCGACCGCGCCGTACTGGGCGTGCAGGGCTTCCACAGCCGCGGATTTCTCCTCAGGCAACAACCCGGCGCGCACGTCATCGATGCCCACTTGCGCGGCGACAGCGCGGGCGGTGGTCTCGTTGTCGCCTGTCAGGAGCACCACCCGCTCGATACCAAGGCGATGCAGGGCGGCGACGGCTTCTTTGGCTTCAGCGCGAATGGTATCGGCGACGGCGATGATGCCGAGGATGCGCTCATCTTGCGCGACGAGCATGGTGGTTTTGGCTTCGTTTTCAAGCCGATGGAGATGGTCAACAGCAATATCGGGAATGTGCTCAAAGAGATCGCGCGTGCCAATGCGCACGGTGCGCCCGTTCACAACACCGGTGATGCCGCGTCCTGTCAACGTGCGTACCGCTTGCGCTGGCGGGACGGCAAGCCCTTCCTCCTCAGCAGCCGCGACAACAGCACGCGCCAAGGGGTGCTCGCTACGGGCTTCCACAGCGGCGGCAAGCCGCAAGAGCGTTTCGCGGTCGCCTTCCAGGGGAATGATATTGGTCACGCGCGGTTCGCCGCGCGTCAGCGTTCCCGTTTTGTCAATGGCAACGACGCGCACGCGCCCCAACGCTTCCAGCGCGCGCCCCCCCTTGATGAGCACGCCATGCCGCGCCGCACCGCTGATGGCGCTGAGCACACTCACGGGCGTACTGATGACAAGCGCACAGGGGCATGAAATCACCAGGAGCACAAGCGCCCGCAACATTGCTTCGCGCGGGGGAAGCCCAACAAGCAGCAACACAATGGCGAGCACAATTGCGCCGACGACCACGGCGGGGGTGTAGCGTGCAGCAAAGCGGTCTACCATGCGCTCGCTTTCGGCTTTGCGGCTTTGGGCGTCCTGCACGAGCGCCACAATGCGCGCAATCGTGCTCTGGTCGGCGGGGCGGGTAATGCGCACCTCGATGACACCTTCGCCATTGACTGTCCCAGAAAACACGGGGTCGCCCACGGTTTTGAAAACAGGCATACTTTCGCCCGTCACAGGCGCCTGATTGACGGCGGATTGCCCCGCGACGACAACGCCATCGGCGGGAATGCGCTCACCAGGGCGAACAAGAATCGTATCCCCCACACGCAAGGCGCGCGCCGGCACCGTTTCGGTTGTTCCATCGGGAAGAAGGCGATGGGCGGTATCGGGGACAAGTTCCATCAAACTGCGCACAGAGTGGCGCGCGCGTTCCATGGCGAAGTGTTCCAGCCATTCACCAATGGCAAACAGCACCACCACGGCGGCGCCTTCGCCCCATTCACCCAGAAGAGCGGCGCCAATGGCCGCAATGGTCATCAGGGCGTCAATCGTCAACCGCCGACTACGGCGAAACGCCTGAACGCCCCGACGGGCAATTGGCGCTCCTGCCGCAAGCATGGCGAGCGCAAACGCCACACTCTCCCAAGGCGTCGTATGTCTCCACGAGAGCAAAAGCCCCCCCACAAAAGCGCCCACCCCGAAGAGAAGCGGCGCATGAAGACACCAGGCTGGCGGAGTTGTGGGCGTCTCCTCTTCTGAAGTGGGTTCGCGCACAATATGCCCCAAATCGTGCAGCACGGCGGTAATCTCGTCCTCGTCGACGTAGGCGGTATCCCATTCGATGAAAACGTCGCCGGTTGCTACGGACGCACGCGCCTGGACAACCCCCGGCAGGCGGCGCAAACTTTCTTCAAGCGTCTGGGCGCAACTGCCGCAATCCAGCCCGTCAACCGCCAAACGCACCTGCCGATAGCGGCTTTGCACGTCTGCACCACGCAGGCGTGCCGTGCGCGTAATGGTGTCGGCGGTGGTGACGTCTGTATCGTAGTGCACGCAAATCGTGTGCACGCCATCTTGATGGACGTTCAGGACGCCCTGCTCGTCACGCAGGGCGTCAGCCAGTGTGTTGACACAATGCGTGCAGGTTGCATTGTTGGGAAGAATATCGCGAGACGGGAGTTTAACCTTTTCGACCATATGCATCGCCCTCAGGTTGTGCTTTCCTGGACGTGTTCCAGCCCCACCTGCAACAACGTCGCCACATGGTCGTCGGCAAGGCTGTAATAGACGTGGCGTCCCTCGCGGCGGGTGTTGACCAGGCGCATGGCGCGCAAAAGCCGCAGTTGGTGCGAAACAGCGCTCTGGCTTGGTCCGACGGCATCGGTGAGTTCATGGACGCACATTTCGCCTTCCAACAAACATGCAATCAACCGCACGCGCGTCGGGTCGGCCAGGGCTTTAAACAGGTCGGCAAGGGCAACGGCGGTCGCCTCATCGAGGTCGCAAGCAATTGGCGTCATCATGGTTGAATCTCCTATTCGATACATGAAAATATGAGCGATTGTTCATATATAAGCGCAATAAAGATATCGCACTTCGCGCCTCTTGTCAAGAAACCGGTGGTCGCCCTTTGCTGCACGCATCGGCACATTGCCGACTGTCTGCTCGAACCACAAGGCGTTTCGTGTGGCGTCTGATTGACACACGCATGTCATGTGATATGCTGAGAACGTTCCCAAGTATGCAAGTAACACGTGCAAGCAGGAAAGGAGCCACCCATGACAACTGCTAAAACACCCGAATGGGTCAAGCACGCGATCTTCTACCAGATTTTCCCCGACCGCTTCGCGCGGAGTGCGCGTCTGCCCAAGCCGGCGCACATTGAGCCATGGGACACACCCCCGACCGAGCATGGCTACAAAGGCGGTGATTTGTTGGGCATTGTCGAGCATCTTGATTATCTGTGTGATTTGGGGATTACCGCTCTTTATCTCTGCCCTATTTTTGCTTCCACCAGCAACCACCGCTACAACACGCATGACTACTTGCAGGTAGACCCCCTGCTGGGCGGCAACGAGGCTTTCCGCACCTTTCTGGATGAAGCCCACCGTGCGGGGATTCGCATTGTGATTGATGGCGTCTTCAACCACACGGCGCGCAGTTTCCAGCCTTTTGCCGACATTCTCGAAAATGGTGAAGCCTCGCCCTATCGTGATTGGTATCGTATTTTGGAGTGGCCGCCCAACGCCTACGACACCAGCCGTCCCCCCGGCTACTGGGCGTGGTGGAACCTGCACCACATGCCCACGCTCAACCACGACAATCCCGAAGTGCAAGCCTACATTTACCAGGTGGCGCGCTACTGGATTGAGCAGGGGGCTGACGGCTGGCGGCTGGATGTGCCGTTTGAAATCAAGACGCCCGGTTTTTGGCAAGGGTTTCGGCGGGTGGTGAAAGCCGCCAATCCAGAAGCCTATATCGTCGGTGAAATTTGGGCTGAAGCGCAAGAGTGGTTGCAAGGCGACCAATTCGACGCGGTGATGAACTACCTCTATGCCACGTGGGTAATTCGCTATGTGATTGGCGAGCACGTCAACCACGACGCCGTTTTCGACCGCCGTCCGCCTGTGGATGAGCCGATCACGGCGCGAGAGTATGCCGAGCGCATTGACGAGTTGCTGGCGCTCTATCCGTGGGAAATTCAATGCGCACAAATGAATTTGCTCGACAGTCACGATACCGCCCGTTTATTGACGGTTGCCAATGGCGATGTGCGCCGTGTCAAACTGGCGGCGCTGTTGCAATTTACGTTTCCGGGGGCGCCCTGCATCTACTACGGCAGCGAAATCGGCATGGAAGGCGGCCGTCCCGACCGTGAAGCACGCGCCACGTTTCCATGGGACCGCCCGCATCTCTGGAACCACGAGTTGCGGGACTTCTACAAGCGCCTGATTGCCATGCGCAAGGGGCACATAGCACTGCGCACGGGTTCGTATCATCGTCTCTATGCCGACGACGATGTCTATGCCTTTGCACGGTGTCAGGGTGATGAGACGGCGCTGGTGGTGGTCAACCGTGCTGATGGCACACGGCGCATCACGCTGAATGTGGGGGCGTTGTGCGGCAAAGAGCATGTGGCGTTGACGCGCATCTACGGCGGGAGTGGGGTGGATACGTTGGACAATGGGCACCTGGAAGTGGTTGTGCCGCCGTGTGATGGGATTGTCTGGTACACCGCGTAAAGGCGCTGGAACGCGAAAACGCCCGCTCACATGAGCGGGCGTTTGGCTTTGCAGAGGCGACGGCCGGATTCGAACCGGCGATCGCGGTTTTGCAGACCGCTGCCTTACCCCTTGGCTACGTCGCCTTGCCGTGTGTAAGTATAATGAGGTTGCCGAATGGGGCAAATTGGGAAAGAGGTTCGTTTGTGTTGCGCACTTGAAAACGCAAGTCAATCACATGTTCAACGGGTGGTCTGAGCAGTACTGAAGAAAAAACCTTCCTACTCCGCGCCAACTGGTGGAGAGTGCCACCAGCGCATTGCCGCTGCACTCGACATCGGACGCCCCAAAGCATATCCTTGCCCCCATTCAAAGGCCAGCTGGTGCAAGCGGTGTAACTGTGCTTCGGTTTCTATGCCTTCAATACCAATCGTCACCTGCATGGCGTGCATCAAATTGACCAACCCTTTTAGCACACGCACATATTCAACACTATCAAGCCACTCGATAAGGGTGCGATCTAACATCACTGCAGCGGGTTTTACATGGTGCAACAGTGTGAGCGACGAGTACCCCGTTCCAAAATCGTCAATTACCAAATGCACACCTGCACGCTGGAGCATCTGCAAGGTTTTTTCAACCATGACCGAACGGCTTAACAACACGGGTTCATGCACCTGCACAGCAATGTCCGAAGGAGACAGACCATGCGCTTCGATGCGTGTAAGCAGATCCTGGACAAACTCTGATTGCATCAACTGCAAAGTATCTACATTCACATGAAGCCAGGCGGCGGTCTCATGCAGAATTGTTCGCTTCCATTGAGAAAAATCGCGAAAGGCCTGTTCGTATACACTCAAACTGACCGTATAAAGAGCGCCCATCTCTTCAAGCAGAGGCAAAAACGTCTCAGGAGAAATCACCCCACGTTCTGGGTGTTGCCATCGCATAAACACTTCCATGCCCACAACGCGGTTCTGTTGTAAATTGAAAATAGGTTGGTAGAAAGGCACGAATTGTTGGTGTTGAATGGCTCGGCGCAACTCCATTTTCATGGCGTGTGTTCGCTGGAGCTCCTCGCGCATTGCCGTCTTAAAAAAGCGATATGTGCCACGCCCTTCGGCTTTGGCGTGGTACATGGCAATGTCAGCATCCTGTAAAAGCGTCATGGCGCTGGTGTAATCGCCTATATCCATGGCGATACCAATACTCGCATCTACATACAATTCATGGTCGTTCACGCGAATGGGTTGACGGAGCACATCAAGCAGACGTTTTGCGACTTGTTCCGCCTCATGGGGGCTGTGGACATCCGTCAATACCAAGACAAACTCATCCCCGCCAAGCCGCGCGACAATGTCATCCTCACGTCGCGCAGATTGCAAACGTATCGCCACTTCCCGCAAAACTTGATCACCAACGGCATGTCCTAGGCTATCATTGATGAGCTTAAAACGGTCCAGATCAAGAAAGAGCAAGGCAAATGCCCCGCTGTTGTTCTTCGCATTTTGGTGTTCATCAATCATCTGTTGCAACCGCGCCAGTAAAGCCGCCCGATTGGGAAGTCCTGTCAATACATCATGATGGGCGCGATATTGCAATTCCTGTTCCATGTGCTTACGATGCGTAATATCCCGAAACGCCAGAATATGCACAGGTGTCTCGTCGAAGTAAAAAACTTTCCCCACCACTTCCAAATACACATGCTGGTTCTCTGCATTCCAAGCGACCACTTCATGCGCATGGGGGCTTTTTTTCTCCGCCAAAATATGCTTGATAATGGCATGTGATTCTGGCGGAAAAAGTGTCAACAATGGCCGCCCTATCAATGTCTCCCGCCGCCGCCCCACAAATGTAGCAAAACTTTCTGTGACATGTTCTATCACACCATCGCGCACGATAACCATGCCTTCGAAAAGTATTTCAAAAAGCTCGCGGTACTGCCGTTCGCGCTGGCGCAATAAGCGCTGGTGCAATGTTTCCAATTGCTCACGATACGTGTTCAATAAAAGTATCAAGGCAAATCCAACTACCAGAAAAGCGACTTCGGATGTCACAAACTCCACTAAATCTACAGGTACAGGAGAAACAAATGGCGCCCAAAACACCAAAATGACTTGACCAATAAACACACTCCACAACCAGCGCGGCGGCAAGAACATGCTCGCCAGGAAGAGCACCAAAAGAAAGTAAACCAAATCTTCTACATCACCATCTTGCACCGCAATGATAAAAATAATGATGCTTCCCACAAGGCTTAACCACCAAACACTCTTTTCATGCTCACCACGATGCGCCCATCCATACGCGAAAGCCAACAAGGCAAGCGCAGGGAGCACAAATAGAATGTCTGTATCACGCAACCAGTTCGCCTGGGGGAGAATCAACAATGGCAAAAATGTAAAGAAAAAACCAATAGGAAAGAGGATAGCCAAGGTGCGAATAAGAAAGCGCGATTTGAGACGCCGCTCAGGGTCCGTGATGGAAGCTGATGGCTCAATCAACCTACGCCATGTGCTTGTTATACGTTGAAGGATACTCATAAGCCGTTTCAATCAAAGTTTTGCCTCTATGACCTACCTTATAGCATCATATCAAAGAAAATCATGCTTTCAAAATGAAAATTCAAAACAAAGTTTTACTATTCTGGTTTGAAAATGAAACTTTTCATTGAGGTTGAATAAAGTCTGATTCTCGGGGCAACCAATCTTCTAAGTTGGCCTCGTTTTACTTTTTTTCACATCAGCCATTGCCTCAACAGCCATATTGCTGGGAAGTTCCTTTTTCTGGCAATGAGTATTACCCCCCAACTATAAGAGATAAAGGAAGCCCCAACCGCACCACTCTCCCCACACCCCCCGCTTTTTTGGACAATTTTGTGCAAAAAATACGCAAAATTGCGGTAGCGAAGTGCTGAAAATATTTGTAAAATAAGGGTACCTTCTGAGCACCTTTTTTGAAAACCGCGCACAAGTGTGAACCATCGTTCGCGCTTCAATCGGTCTCCTCTTATGTTGACCAGTGGAACGTGATGTTCCACAGCCACCGCCTTCCGGTCTGTTCTTATGGACAAGTCTGATTGCTCATGCCTTTTGTTTGTGCTATACTGCACAAGTGCGTGCAGACTTTCACAAACGAAGACAAGAGATTCATATTGTTGAAGTGAGGCTTGTCAATGACCCAGAAGAACGGTCCTGTTGAGAAGGTTATCCCCGATATCGTCATCCACCGTCTTCCCGTCTATTTGCGTGCTCTCGATTTGATGGCTCGACAAGGCAAGCGCATTACATCGTCGCAGGAATTGGGCGAGCGTTTGGGTATCAGTTCGGCGCAAATTCGCAAAGACCTCTCTCACTTTGGCGAGTTTGGCAAGCAAGGCACCGGCTATGATGTTGAGTACCTGCGCGACCAGTTGCGGCGTATTCTCAAAGTGGATCGCGTATGGCCAATGGCGGTTGTTGGGGCTGGTGATTTGGGGCACGCGCTGGCAAATTACAAAGGGTTTGCCAATCGTGGATTTCAAGTTGTGGCGGTTTTTGACGCCGACCCCGCCAAAATTGGGCAACGCATTGGCGGCCTGGTGATTGAAAGCATGGATGTGTTGACTGAGCGTATCGCCGAACTGGGGATTCGCATTGGCATTATTGCTGTGCCGGCTGAAGCGGCGCAAGATGTAGCCAATCGCCTCATCGAAGGGGGCGTGCGCGCCATTCTGAACTACGCGCCCATTACGCTGAGTGTGCCTGAAGGCGTGCGCGTTGAATACATTGACCCGGTGCTGGCGTTGCAAAGCATGACCTATTACCTCGAACCAAATGAAGTGGAGACGGTAGTCGGCTCATAAAGCAGGCTGATGAATAAGAAGCGGCGCACATGCTCTGTGCGCCGCTTCTTGTTTATTCCACGGAGAGTTGTTGTCGAACATACGCCAAAAGCCCGCCCGCCTGAAAAATGCCAAGCACCGCTTCGGGCAGGGGGGGAAACGTGAACGCTCCCGCGGCGCACTGAATAACGCCCCTTTCCAAGTCAATCTCGGCGGTTTCACCATGTTGCAGCGCCTCAACGGCTTCGGGGCAGATGATGGCAGGCAATGCGTTGTTGATGGCGTTGCGGTAGTAGATGCGGGCAAACGACGCCGCCACGATCGCCCCCACACCGGCGGCTTTCAGCGCCGTGACGGCTTGCTCGCGGCTGGAACCACACCCCCAGTTGCGCCCACCAACCACAATGTCCCCCGGTTGCACGTGCGTTGTAAACGTGGGGTCCAGGTCTTCCAGCGCATGCCGCGCCATTTCGGCGGGGTCTTGGATGGTGTAGGTGTACTTGCCGGGAAAAATCACGTCCGTATTGACGTTATCGCCATACTTCCAGACGCGCCCACGGATAATCATGTTGCCTCCTTGTTAGACGTGTGCGGATGGTGCCGCTTGTTGCACGGCAACAGGTTCGGGGGAAGGGCGAGCAATCACGCCCGCCAGCGCACTCGCCGCGACGACGGCGGGGCTGGCAAGATAAATCTCCGCCTCCGGCGTGCCCATGCGCCCGCGAAAGTTGCGGTTCGCGCTGCTGATGCAGACTTCACCCGGCGCAAGCACGCCCAAATGGTTCCCCATGCAGGGACCACACCCCGGTGTGCCAATTGTAGCGCCTGCGGCGACCAGGTCGGCGATGTAGCCGCGCGCCAGCGCTTCTTGCAGCACTTCCGACGAGGCGGGAATGACAAGAAAGCGCACCCCCGGCGCAATGCGTTTGCCGCGCACAATCTCGGCGGCTGTGGCGATGTCGCTCAGCCGTCCGTTGGTGCAGGTGCCCAGAAACGCCATGTGAATGCGCCGCCCGGCGACAGCCGAAAGCGGCACTACGTTGTCCACTGTGTGGGGGCACGCCACCACCGGTTCCACCTCGTCCAGACGGATGACATGCACCGCCTCGTACTCGGCGGTCGGGTCGGGGTAGAGAGCGCGGGCGGTGATGCGGTCGTAGGCTGCTTCGCGGGAAATGCCCTCACGGCGGGCAAGGCGTTCCGCCAGCCAGTCGAACACGTGCTCATCGGGCGGCAGGTAGGCGTTTTTCACGCCAAACTCCGCCATCATGTTGGCGAGCGTCATGCGGTCGTCCAGCGAGAGCGTTGCCAATCCATCGCCGCCGAATTCCACCGCACGGTAAAGCCCGCCGTCTGCACCGAAGCGCCCGATAATGTGCAGCGCCAAATCCTTGGCGGAGACATCCGGTGCGAGCCGCCCACGCAACACGAAACGGATCGTCGGTGGAACACGCAACCAGATGCGCCCCAACGCCCAGAGCGCCGCCACTTCACTCCGCCCGACACCCGCGCCAAACGCCCCCAGCCAGCCGAAATGCACCGTGTGCGAATCAGCCCCCAAAATCACGTCGCCGGGGAGCACCAGCGCCTCTTCGCTCAGCACCTGGTGGCAGATACCACGCCCCACCTCAAAAAAGTGGCGGATACCCTGTTCGGCGACAAAGGCGCGAATGGTGGCGTGGTTCTGCGCATGGCGCACCGTGGGGGGCGGCGCGGCGTGGTCGAGCGTGATGGCGAGCCGTTCGGGGTGGGGCAGGCGCGATTGCCCCAGTGTGCGCCACTTGGCGATGATGGCGGCGGTGTTGTCGTGGCTCAGAATGCGGTCGGGGCGCACGTCCAACACCTCGCCCACACGGGCTTCGCTGCGCCCGGCGGCGCGGGCAAGCACCTTTTGCACGAATGTCGCGCCCATTTCACGCCTCCTGCACTTCGCGAATGCCGGCGGTCAGCGCCGGTTCGTCCAGCGGTTCACCATTCGCCCACTGGTAAAGCAGGCGGTCTACGTCGTCAAGCGTCAGGGCGCGCTCATCGGCAAGCGCCTTGATGTGCGCCGTCAGCCGCTTGATGGTGGCGTCGTCCAGGTTCAGCCCCAATTGCTCGGCGCGGTGGCGCACAGCATTCCAGCCCGTCAGGCGGTGGGCGATGTGGATGTAGCGTGTCATGCCAAAATCTTCGGGGCGCAGAATTTCATACGTGCTCGGATTGTTCAAAATGGCTTTGGCGTGAATGCCCGCCTTGTGGGTGAAAGCGGCAAAGCCGGTGATGTAGTTGTTGAAGGGAATATCCACGCCCACCAGTTCCGCCACCACGCGGTCAATTTCGCGCAGCAGCGGCAGGTTGTACTTGCGGCGCACCAGGTCGGGGTTGAGCGAGTAGAGCCGCGCAATCAGCCCGCCCAGCGGCGTGATGCCGTTGCGTTCGCCAATGCCCAGCACGCTGGTATCCACGTGCGTGGCGCCGGCTTCCAGCGCCATGTAGGCGTTGGCGATGGCGCACCCGCTATCGTTGTGCCCGTGAAACTCGATGTCGCACGAAACCCGCGAGCGCAACTCGCGCACCAGGTTGTACACCTGCAAAGGCGTCGCCACGCCGACGGTGTCGGCAATGCCCACGCGGTTGACGCCCAGTTTGTCCACGGCTTCGTACACACGGAACAGGTCGGCGGGGTCGGAGCGGAAACTGTCTTCGGTGCTGAAACGCACTTCAACGCCTTGTTCCTTCAAATAGGAAACCACTTCGCTCGCCATATCAATGATTTCCTCGATGCTCTTGCCGTGGCTGAACTGGCGCAGATACGACGACGTGCCGATGACCACGTCCACACCGTCCACGCCCGTATCTACGGCGCGGCGGGCGTCTTCCAGCGTGCAGCGCGTGTGCGTGAGAATTTTCGCCTTCAATCCCAGCCGCACGATAGCGCGAATGTCGGCTTCGCTTTGGGGTGAGGCGCATGGCGATGTCAGTTCCAGGTATTCGACGCCGAAAGCGTCCAGCAATGTGGCGATGCGGATTTTCTGCTCGGTGGTGAAAAAGGCGTTGACAAATTGTTCGCCTTCACGCAGGGTGCTTTCGATGATGGCAAAATTTTGAATGGTCATATTCAACCCTCCTTGTGGGGCTCACCCCATGATGGTTTGCAAAGCGTTGGTGAGGACGGCAACGCCACGCTCGAACTCGGCAATGTCGATGTGCTCGTGTGGCGTATGGTCGAGTGATGAGTCGCCGGGACCGTAGGCGAGGATAGGACAGCGCCAGACGGGTCCCACCACGTTCATGTCGCTGGTGCCGGTTTTCAGTTTGAAGCGCGGGCGTGCGCCCGCGGCGGCAATCGCGCGCTGGAACGCGCGCGCCAGCGGCGTTGTGCGTTCGGCGATGTAGGCTTCTTCCGCGCCGTAGGTCTGCACATGCACGCCCTCCGGCGCCAGGTCGTGCAACAGCCGCTCAATGTCGGCGGGGCGGACCGTCGGCGGCAGGCGGAAGCCCAGCGTCATGCGTACCACGTCGGCGTTGCCTTCTTGCGCCGAGTTGATGCGTCGGAGCGACGGTTGGACGCGCCAGAACGCCCCTTCTTGCTCTGTGGGCAGCGTGTCGAGTGCCGCACAAACGGCGTTCCAGTAGTCAACAGCCACTTCGGGCGCGCGCTGCTCTGGTCCCGCGGTGTGGGCTGTGGCGCGGCGCACTTCGATATCCGCCAGCAACCGCCCCTTGTAGCCCAGTGTGATGGCGTCCCACCCGCTGGGTTCGCCAATCACGCAGGCTTCGGGCTGGTAGCAGGTGGCGGCGTAGCGTGCGCCCTTGCTGGTGGCGCTTTCTTCTTCCACCGCGCCAATCACAACCAGTTGCCACTCATCGGGCACCTGGACCGCCGCCCCCGCCGTCACAAAGGCGGCGAGCGGTCCTTTGGCGTCCACCGTGCCGCGCCCGTAGAGCCGCCCGTTGCGGCGCTCCACCGGTGGACCGCCGGGCACGGTGTCAATGTGCCCCAGGAGCACGAGTTGGCGGGGTCCGTGCCCACGCACGCCCACAGCATTGCCGGCGTCGTCGCGAAAGGCTTGGAAGCCCAGCGCCTGCATAGCCGCCACCAGCCAGCGCACAGCGTTTTTCTCTTCACCGCTCACGCTGGGAATGCGTACCAGTTCTTCAAGCAATTCAATGCCGGTCATTGGCGCACCTCATCCAGCACGGTTTCGATGACGGTTGCCCACTCGCCTTCGCTGATGGTGAGCGGGGGGAGCAGACGCAACACCGTCGGACCAGCCGGCAACGCCAAAATCCCCCGTGCTTGCAGGCGCTTGAGCAGGGGCGTCACGCGCGAACGCAGTTCGATGCCCAGCATGAGCCCCAACCCGCGCACTTCGCGCACCTGGCGATGCCCGTTGAGACAGCGCCGCCACTCATCCAGCGCCCACGCGCCCAGCCGCGCGGCGCGCTCCGGCAGGCGTTCGCGTTCCAGCGTTTCCAGTGTCGCCAGCGCCGCCGCCGCGGAAAGCGGGTTGCCGCCAAAGGTCGAACCGTGGCTCCCCGTTGGCAAGGGGGGCAGATGCGCGGCAAAGCCCACCGCCCCAAGCGGCACGCCGTTGGCGATGCCTTTTGCCAGGGCGATGATGTCAGGACGCACACCAAAATGCTCGAACGCAAACCACGCCCCCGTGCGCCCGAAGCCGGTTTGCACCTCGTCGAAGATGAGCAGTGCGCCCCGTTCATCGCACAGTTGGCGCACCGCGTGCAGATACTCGGCGGTCGCGGGGTGCACGCCCCCTTCGCCTTGCACCGGTTCCAGAATGACGGCGGCGGTTTCGTCGGTGATGGCGGCGTCGGCGGCGGCAACGTCGCCAAAGGGGATGTGCGCCACATGGGGCACAAGCGGCTCGAACGGTTCACGATACTTGGGCGCGGCGGTCGCCGAAAGCGCCCCCATGGTGCGCCCGTGAAAGGCACGGTGCATGGCGACGATGCCGGCGCGTCCGGTGAAAAGCCGTGCGGCTTTGAGCGCCCCTTCAACCGCTTCCGCCCCGCTGTTGCAGAGGAAGAAACGGGCGAAACCGCTCACGGTGTGCAGGCGTTCCAGCAGGCGGGCGCGTGTTTCGTTGGCGAACGTGCCGGGGCAGGCAATCAACTGCGCCGCTTGCCGGGTGAGGGCGTCCGTGACGGCGGGGTGCGCGTGCCCCAGCACGGCGGCGCCGTGTCCGGCGATGCAGTCAATGTATTCGTTGCCTGCGGCGTCCCAGACGCGCGCCCCTTCACCACGCACCAGCGTCAACCTGCGCAGGGCGTAAGCGCCGCTTCCAAGGCGCTCTTCGGTCTCAAGCGCGGTGTTCGTTTGCGGTGGCTGAATGCTCATGCGTTTCCTCCTCTTGCCGTCCCCATCGGCTGATGACCGTCCCGTCGCCTGCCAAGGCCTGCCGCACGGGATGCGCGGCGTTGCTGGCGGCGATTATCACGCGCTGCACACCACCTTCCAGCGCCTCGCGCGCCGCCAGCAGTTTGATACGCATGCGCCCTTGGGCGTAGGTGTTCATGGCGTCGTCCAGCGCCGCCAACGGGAGCGTGGCAATGCGCGAGGCGGGGTCGTCGGGGAAGCGGAGCAAGCCGGGCGCACCGGTGAGGAGCACCAACGTCTTGGCGCTCAGGGCGGCGGCGAGTGCCGCAGCGGCGCGGTCGCCGTCCACGTTGATGAGTTCGTGCTCCTGGCTGATGGCGGGGGGGCAGAGCACCGGCGCGTAGCCGGCGTTCAGCAGGAGGTGCAGCAGGCTGCTGTTCACGCGCGTGATGGTGCCTGTGTAGTCGTCGCGTATGATGAGCCGCCGCCCATTGACAACCGCACGAATGGCTTTCTTGCGTTCACCTTCCAGCACGCGCCCATCCGCCCCCGACAGCCCGACGGCGTTCACCCCGCGGGCGTGCAGCCCTTCCACAATGGTCTTGTTCATCTCGCCGGCGTACACCATGGTGAAAATGAGCGCGGTTTGGCGGTCGGTTCGGCGGCTGGTGAAGCCCGACGGCGATGTGATGAATTGCGGCGGATGCCCCAGCGCCGTCGCGACTTCGTTGGTGCGTGCCGAACCGCCATGCACCAGCACCCAGCGCCGCCCCGCATGCCAGAGGTCGGCGAGGTCGTCCAGCACCGGCTCGATGCGGTTGCCTTCACCGCCGCCTACCTTCACCACCAATACAGATTGCTCTTGCATGGTCATCGTTCCCTCTCGTTTTCGTTTACGGGTGTAAGCCCACAAAATCCAGCCCGGCGCACTCGTCCCAGCCGCACGCCACGTTGAGCGATTGCACGGCGCTCCCCGCGGCGCCCTTCATCAGATTGTCAATCGCGCTGATCACGACGAGGCGGCGTCCGTGGTCGTCCAGTTCCCAACCGATGTCGCAATAGTTGGTGCCGGCGACGATTTTGGGTTCGGGGTAGCGGTACAAACCAGTGCGGCTCTTCACCAGGCGGATGAAGGGCTCGTTGGCGTAGGCGGCGCGGTAGAGCCGCCAGAGGTCGCGGTCGGTCAGGTCGGCATTCAAAAAGACGTGGCAGGTGGCGAGCACCCCGCGCACCATTTCAACGGCGGTTGCCGAGAAGAAGAGCGCTTCGGCGGGAATGTTCAGCGCCTGCACAATTTCCGCCTGATGGCGATGCCCAACCGGGGCGAACGAACGCACAGCGCCGGCGCGTTCCGGGTGGTGGGAAGCGTCGGTGGCGCGTGCGCCTGCTTCGCTGGACCCGACTTTGACGTCCGCCACCACACGTTCAATCAACCCTGCACGCGCCAGCGGCAACAGCGCCAGATTGACCGCCGTGGCGTTGCACCCCACGCCGCTGATGTAGCGAGCGCCGTGCAAGGCGTCGCGCGTGAGTTCGGGCAAGCCGTACACGAACCGCGCCCGCCACTCGTCGGCGCGGGTTTCGGCGTCGTACCAGCGGGCGTGCCAGTCGGGGTCGCGCAGGCGGAAGTCGGCGGAGCAATCCACCACGATGGACGCGAGGCGTGCGAATTCGTCCATGCGGCGCGCGGCTTGCCCGTGCGGCAGGCAGAGAAAGAGCACGTCGGTTTCGGGCAGGTCTGCGATAGATGAAAATTGGAGCGCGGTACGACCGCGCAGGTTGGGGTGCACGCTGTGCACGTAGCGCCCCGCAAAGCGTTCAGACGTTGCGGCGACAACCTGCACGTGAGGATGATGCAGCAAGAGGCGCAGGAGTTCGCCGCCCACGTAGCCGGAAGCGCCAACAATCGCCGCTCGCATGGTCATGCGCTCACCCCCAGCGGTTCGGTTTGCCTGCGCGCCACCTGCACCACGTAGTCAATCATGCGGGCTGGAATGTTCACCCCTGTGGGTGCGATGGAGTTGCGGAATTCCATGGTGTAGTTCACTTCGTTCACCAACAACCCGCGCGCACTCTCGAACACGTCAATAGCGACCACGCCGCCTCCCACGGCGCGGGCGGCGCGCACACACAACTCGTGCAGTTCGGGCGTCACGGGGAAGTTGCCGGCGGAACCGCCGCGGGCGGTGTTGGTAATCCAGTGGTCGGAACGGCGTTCGATGGCGCAAATCGTTTCATCGCCCACGACGAACGCGCGGATGTCGCGACCGGGCTTTTCGACGTATTCTTGAATGTAGAAGATGGAATGTTGCACGCCGCCCAGGGTGCTCTTGTGTTCCAGAATCGCCTCGGCGGTGTAGCGGTCGTTCACACGCGCCATCAAGCGCCCCCATGAACCGGTGGCGGGCTTGAGCACTACGGGGTAGCCCATTTCTTCAATCGCTCGGAGCGCCGATTCGGGCGTGAAGGCGACGCGCCAGCGGGGCTGTGGCACGCCGGCGCGGTCAAGCGCCAGTGAGGTGCGAATCTTGTCGCCGCAGATTTCGGCGACGGCGTGCGTGTTCACCGTGGGCACGCCAATGGCTTCAAAGAACGCCAGCGCCGTCAGGGCGCGGGAGTGGCTGACGCACCGTTCCAGGATGACGTCGAAGCGGCGCCACTCATCGGCGCGCGCGGTGTCGAGGATGAGTTCGTTGTCATAAATCAGTTCGTATGTCAGGCCGCGGCGCTCAATTTCTTGCACAAGCAACTTTTCTTCCACACGCATGCGCCCAACCAGAATGCCGATGTGGGGATGTGCAAAATGGTTCATGCTGTTCCTCCTCATGGTGTCATGGCGGGGGCTGGAACGCCCCCGGTGATTTATTCGCCCCAGTCCTCTTCCACTTCCGGCGCGAGGTCGAGCGTGGGGGGCTCCAGTCCGACCACTTCCAATTCCACACCGCATTCAGGGCATACGACGATTTCGTGCAGGAACACTTCTTCCGCCAGCGGGACAACAGCGGCGCATTCAGGGCATTCGGCTGTGCGAACAGTTGTGGTCATGGTGTTTCCTCCTCTTTTTGAGATGTGTTGGTTGACTGTGTGAAACAACAAAAGCGCCAGACCCCCGCGGAGGTCTGGCGCTTTGTGCGCATGGTGGTGTGGCTTACGATATGCCCGGCGTGCAGCCCCAACCAGACCCCCGCAAAGGAGAGGGTTTCGCTTTCTTGCATTTCTTTTTGCGGATGTTGTGCGTCGGTTGGGTTAGCAGCATGTCAGGCATGGGTCTGGTCCGGGTTTGGTTGTGTGTTGAGACAAACAAAAACGGCGGCCACCTGTTCGGTCTGGCCGCCGCGTTGCGTTGCTTGCTTCGTGGGCGTTTCGGATGTCGTGCGTCGCTTACGTTTGCACGCAGAAGCAGCCAGACCGGAGGGTGCCCGGTTTTTTGGCTTTCTTCTGCTGTTTGGCGACGCACACGAAACGCATACGGGTTTTTCCTCTTGATTTGTGATGAAAGGTACAACCTCATTTCCGCGCCCCAGTATAGGCAAAGCGATGGGCGACTGTCAAGCCCCTGCGGGGCAAAACTACCCGTATGGGTGGGAGGGGATGCCCCACCTGGTGCCGTCGGTTTGGAGCGAGAGGGCGCATGCTGTATCGTATGCGGCTGTTCAAAGGGGCAGGGAGTGAAGGTATGGCTGAGCCAATCTTGCCGACTGAGTTTGTCGAACGCATGCGGCGTTTGTTGGGAGAGGAAGCGACGGACTTTTTCGAGGCGTTGCAGGCGCCGCCGATGGTGGGCGTGCGCCTGAACACACTCAAATGTGGGGCGGAGGTTCTGTCGGCGCTCGCCATTCAGGCGGAACCGCTGGCGTGGGCGCCGGAGGGCTACGTCGTGCGTGCCGGCGACGTGGCGCTTGGGCGGCACGCCTACCATGCCGCTGGCTGCTACTACCTGCAAGACCCCAGCGCGATGATGCCGGTGGCGCTGCTGAACCCCCAACCCGGCGAAGCGGTGCTCGATATTGCAGCGGCGCCGGGCGGCAAGGCGACGTTTATCGCGACACGCATGCAAGGGCGGGGGCTGTTGGTGGCGAATGAAGTTGTGCGTGGGCGTGTGGCGGCGTTGGTGGAAAACATGGAGCGCTTTGGCGTGGCCAACGCCTTGGTGACGAATGAAGCCCCCGCGCGGTTGGCTGAGGTGTGGGCGGAGCGTTTCGATGCCGTACTGGTTGATGCGCCTTGCTCCGGTGAGGGCATGTTCCGCAAAAATCCGGAAGCAGCGACGCATTGGAGCGCAACGCACGTGTTGGGGTGCGCCGTGCGGCAACAGCACCTGCTGGATGACGCGGCGCGGCTGGTGCGTCCGGGGGGGCGGTTAGTGTACGCCACCTGCACTTTTGCCCCCGAAGAAAACGAAGCCGTGATTGCCCGCTTTCTCCGCACACACCCCGACTTTGAATTGGTTGAACCGCCGGCGTGGCCGGGGAGCGCTCCCGGTCGCCCCGATTGGGTTGCGCCCGAAGAGGCGGCGGGGCTTCCTTTAGAGCGGTGCGTCCGTTTGTGGCCCCACCGTGCGCCGGGTGAGGGGCATTTTGCGGCATTGTTGCGTCGTCGGGGAGAAGAAGCGCCGTGGGCGTGGCGTGAACCGCGTTCGCGCTTGTCGGGACAGGTGCGCCGCCATGTAGAGGCGTTCTGGCGTGAGACCATGCGCACCGAACTGCCCGAAACAGGGTGGGCGGCATTTGGCGATGCGTGGCACCTGCTTCCGGTTGATGCGCGTGAATGGCGTGGCGTCACCGTGGTGCGTGCCGGTTTGCGTGTTGGGGTGGCGCGTCGAGGGCGTTTCGAGCCGGCGCATGCGTTGGCGTTGCACCTTGCGCCGCAGGCGGTGCGGCGGGTTGCCAACTTGAACGCCGAAGAAGCGCAGGCGTACTTGCGTGGCGAAACCATCAACCGTTCTGGCGAACCCGGTTGGACGCTCGTTGCCGTTGACGGCTATGCGTTGGGATGGGGCAAGCAGGTGGGGCGTCTGCTCAAAAACCACTACCCCAAAGGGTTGCGCTGGTAGGGTTCATCAGCGAAAAATGCGGGCGACCACGCACTTGTGCAAAATTTCATTTGTGAAAAAATGGACTTGCCAAGCAATAGGGAGCGTGTTATAATGCGCGCCGTCTGAGCAGGTCCACCCTGCTCTGTATCCCCACGACTGATTTCTGGCGATAGACGAAGGAGGACACAAAGCGGTGAAAAGGTTACTGAATCCGAAGGTGCTGGTTGCCGTAGTGCTCGTTCTGGGCGCTATGGTGATTAGCAAAATGTACTTCCCCGTTCCGCTTCCGGGTATTCAGTTGCCCGCCGAAGGGGTGCCAATCCTCGGTTTCCGCGTCCCCAACACACTCATTCACACGATTTTGGCTGACATTACGCTCATTTTGTTTGCCGTGTTGGCGACGCGCAACATGAAGGATATCCCCGACGGTCTGCAAAACTTTGCCGAATGGGTGATTGAAGGGTTTTATAGCATTACGGAAGACATTGCCGGCGACCGTGCTCGCCAGTGGTTCCCCATCATCATGACGATTTTCCTCTTGGTGATTGTGGCGAACTGGTGGGAATTGGTGCCCGGCGTGGATAGCGTGGGTGTGGTTGAAGCCCCGCATGGCAACAAAGGGTATGTTCTGGAAAAACTCGGGCCTTTCTACGTCGTGACGAACGAAGAAGTTATTGTGGAACATCACGGCGAAGAGGCGCATGGCGAAGAAGGCCATGGTGAAGAGGCAAAGGGTGAAGAGCACCATGAATTGCCGACCACCGAAGATGGTCGCCCGTATGGTGTGCTGGTGCCCTTCTTGCGCGCTTCGGCTACGGACCTGAACTTCACTCTTGCGCTGGCTGTCATCTCAATGGTGCTGGTGCAGTACTACGGTGTTCAGGCGTTGGGTATGAGCTACTTCTCGAAATTCCTGAACTTCAAAGGCGGTATCATGGGCTTCCTGGTGGGGCTTATTGAAACCGTCTCAGAGTTCGCCAAGATCATCTCCTTCGCCTTCCGTCTTTTCGGGAACATCTTTGCCGGGCAGGTGCTGCTCTTCATCATGGCGTTCCTGGTCCCGTGGCTCTTGCCGGTGCCTTTCTTCGGGTTGGAGCTCTTCGTTGGGTTCATTCAGGCGTTTGTGTTCGCCATGCTGACGCTGGTTTTCTTCGCGTCGGCGGTGGAAGCGCACGACGAACATCACTAATTCGGATACAACCGCATCTGTCGTTCTGACGGAGCGGAAAAAAGTGTCAACTGTGCAACAAAACAGACAATCACGTTTTAAGGAGGATTGACAATGGATCTGCAATTTCTTTCGGCTGGTTTGGCGATTGGCTTGGGCGCGATTGGTCCCGGCATCGGCGTCGGTCTGCTGGTGATGGGGGCGCTGCAAGCCATTGGGCGCAACCCCGAAGCTGCCAACGAAATTCGTACCAACATGATTCTGGGTATTGCCTTCGCCGAAGCCATCGCGATTTACGCGCTCGTGGTTGCTTTGGTGCTCAAGTTCGTCTAATCGCGAGGGAGCCTGAATTGCGGAACAAACAGGGCGGGTGGCGCACGAAGTGAGTTGCCCGCCCTTTCGACCGCACAGGCAAATACGTTAAGGTAAGGAGGCAAAATTGGAAGCCCTTGGTCTTAATCTGAATTTCTGGATTGCGCAGGTTGTGAACTTTGTTGTCATTCTGGTTCTGCTGCGCATGTTCCTGTATCGTCCTATCTTGAATATGCTCGATCAGCGCCGCGAAAAAATCCGCGAAAGTTTGCAAGCGGCGGAAAAGGCGCGCGCTGAAGTGGTGGCGAGCCAGAAAGCATACGAAGAAGAACTGGCGAAAGCCCGCCGTGAAGCGCAAGAAATCATCGAACGTGCGCGCGAAGCCGCTGAACGTCAGCGCGCTGAAATTCTGGCGGAAGCACGCCAGGAAGCCGAGCAGTTGAAGAAGCGCGCACAAGAAGAAATCGCTTACGAACGCCAGCAAATGCTGGCCCAACTGCGCGACGAAGTGGCGCAACTGTCGCTCAGCATCGCGCAGAAGGTCATCGGTGCTGCGTTGGATGAATCCAAGCAGCGTGAGCTCGTCGAGAAGTTTATTGCAGAGGCAGGTGATCTGAAGTGAGCGCACAAAAAACAGCCAAAATCTACGCGCAGGCCATTTTGCAAACCGCGCTCGAAGATTGGCTGACCGGTATCCAGAAGGTGCGGCGCCTGCTGGAAGAAAACCCGGAGTTGCTCACCGAACTCGAAGACGCTGGTAAGCCGCCCGCCGAACGTGAAAAGCGCCTTTCGGCGGTTCTGCCCAAGGATTTGAAGCCGGAAGTGGCGAATTTTGTGCGCCTGTTGGTGCGCAATAACGACCTGAATTTGCTTGATGCCATTGTCGCCACGCTGGATGACATCCTGGAGCAGACGGGGGCGCATGTGCGCACAGCCGAAATTACGACGGCTGTCGAACTCTCTCCCGAAGAAAAGGCGAAACTGGAAGAGAAACTCACCGCACAGTATGGTGAGGGGCTTGTCTTTGAGTACAAGGTGGATCCCGCGGTTTTGGGCGGTGTCCGCGTCCGTATCGGTGACCATCTCATCGATGCAACGGTGGCCGGGCGCCTCAACGCACTGCGTGAACGGTTAGTTGGATAAGAGCGCGTCGGCCTCAAACGAACGAGGGGCCAGACACGAGGAGGACATACGAATGACCTTGAAAGTCGAAGAAATTACGCAGTTTCTCAAGCAGCAGATTGAGTCCTTCGAGGCGCCAATCGAAGACGTCAACGTCGGTGAGGTGTTGCAGGTGGGTGACGGGATCGCCCGCGCCAGCGGTTTGTCCGCAGTGATGGCGCAGGAATTGGTGGAATTCCCGCCCACCGAAAACCACGCTGAGCCGATTTACGGTGTGGCGTTCAACCTCGAAGAGGACTCGGTCGGTATCATCATCCTTGGTGATTACCTGAAGATTGAAGAAGGCGACCAGGTTCGCACGACGGGGCGCATTATTTCTGTGCCTGTGGGGCAAGCCTTGCTTGGGCGTGTGGTGGACGCCTTGGGGCGCCCCATTGACGGGAAGGGGCCCATCAACACCGATAAGTTCCGCCCCGTGGAACGTATTGCGCCCAACGTGGTGGTGCGCCAGTCGGTGAACGCGCCGGTGCAGACCGGTATCAAGGCCATTGACTCGATGATTCCCATCGGGCGTGGTCAGCGTGAGTTGATCATTGGCGACCGCCAGACGGGGAAGACGGCGATTGCCATTGACACGATTATCAACCAGAAAGGCAAAGACCTCGTCTGTATCTACGTGGCGATTGGTCAGAAGCGGTCGGCTATCGCCCAGTTGGTGGCGACGCTTGAAAAGTACGGGGCGATGGAATACACGATCGTCGTGGTGGCGTCGGCTTCCGACCCGGCGGCGATGCAGTACATCGCACCCTACGCCGGTACCGCCATGGGCGAAGAAGTGATGGAAAACGGCGTCGAAATCAACGGCCGCCGCGTCAACGAAGCGCTCATCGTCTATGACGACTTGAGCAAGCACGCGTGGGCGTACCGCCAGGTTTCGTTGCTGATGCGCCGCCCGCCGGGCCGCGAAGCGTACCCTGGCGACGTGTTCTACCTGCACAGCCGCCTGCTGGAACGCTCGGCGAAACTCGCCAAAGAGTACGGTGGCGGCTCGCTGACCGCGTTGCCCATCATCGAAACGCTGTTGGGTGACGTGTCGGCATACGTGCCCACGAACGTGATTTCGATTACCGACGGGCAGATTTACCTGGAAAGCGACCTCTTCTACGCCGGTATTCGTCCCGCCATCAACGCCGGTATCTCCGTGAGCCGTGTGGGGTCGGCGGCGCAGACGAAGGCGATGAAGAAGGTCGCCGGGAAGTTGCGCCTGGAAATGGCGCAGTTCCGCGAGTTGGCGGCGTTCGCCCAGTTCGGTTCCGACCTGGACGAAGCCACACGCCAGCAAATTGAGCGTGGCCGCCGCTTGCAGGAAATTCTGAAACAGCCGCAATACCAGCCGGTGCCGCTCTACCGCCAGGTGGCGATCATCTATGCCGGTACGAACGGCTATGTGGACGACGTGCCGGTGGACAAAGTGGCGGAGTGGGAACAGCAGTTCTACCGCTTCCTCGACGCCAACTATCCGGACTTCCAGCGGATTATTGACGAAACCAACGACCTGACCGCGGAAGCCGAAGAAATGCTCAAACGCGCCATCGAAGAATTCAAGAAGACGGCGCCGGTTGCCTGATAACCATGCCACGGCCGGCCCCGTTTGACATGGGGTCGGCCGATACGACGTTGCAGCGTGCTGAGTGGGTGTTTGTCAAGCAGGGTTGTGTGAGAACAGGCGCTGCACAGGAATGATAAAGGAGTGCGTACGTGTCAACGTTACGTGAAATCAAGCGACGAATTCGGAGTGTCAAGAACATCGGTCAGGTGACGCGCGCGATGGAAGCCGTCTCGGCTTCCAAAATGCGCCGCGCCCAAGACCGTGTGCTGGCCTCCCGCCCCTATGCGGAAAAGTCGCGCGAAGTGTTGGGGTATCTGGCAGCCCAGCCCGCCGGTGGCGAGGCGCAACACCCCTTGATGGTGCAGCGCCCCGTCAAGAAAATCGGGTTGATTCTCATCACACCCGATCGCGGGCTTGCCGGCGCCTTGATTTCCAACATCTTGCGTGCGGCGAACCGCTTCATTCAAGAAGCCGAAGCACCCGTTGAGTTGATTACGGTGGGGCGCAAAGGTCGCGACTTTATGCGCAAGTATGGGCCGCCGATTTACGCTGATTTTCCGGCGCCGCCTGATACGCCGCCGGTCACGGCTATTACGCCAATTGCGCGTGTCGCAATCGATGCGTTTCTGGATGGGACGTTCGATCAGGTCTTCATCTGCTACGCCGACTTTGTCAACACGATGCGGCAGGTGCCTGTGGTGCGGCAGTTGTTGCCGATTGAGCCGGTTCCTGAGGCGAAACTGCCTGCTGATTTCCTGATTGAACCGTCGCCGATGGCTGTGTTGAGCGAGTTGCTGCCGTCGCAAGTCTCGTTGCTGGTCTATCAGGCGGTGTTGGAATCGCAGGCCTCGGAACACTCGGCGCGTATGGTGGCCATGCGCAACGCGACGGAAAACGCCGAAGCCCTGGTGGATGATTTGACGCTGACCTACAACAAAGCCCGCCAGGCTTCGATTACCGCTGAAATTCTCGATATTGCCGGTGGTGCTGAGGCGCTTCGCCAGGCACAGGAGGCCGAAGCCTGAAACGGCTAATCGAAGAGTGAGTCGCCGGAAACACCTGAGAGGTGCGAAACGGCAAAGGAGAAGGAGTAAAACCAATGGCCGAACAATCCGTGGGCAAGGTCGTTCAGGTCGTCGGTCCGGTGGTGGACGTGCAGTTTCCGCCGGATGGGCTGCCTGAACTCTACAACGCAATTGAAGTTGATATGGAAAATGGTGAAAAACTCGTCGTCGAGGTGCAGCAGCACCTGGGCGGCGACCGCGTGCGCTGTGTCGCCATGGGCGCGACCGACGGGTTGCGCCGTGGTGCGCGCGCTGTGAACACGGGTGCGCCCATCAAAGTGCCCGTCGGGAAAGCGACGCTGGGGCGCATTTTCAACGTCTTGGGTGAAGCGATTGACAACCTCGGTCCCGTCAACGCTGAGGAATACTGGCCCATTCACCGCCCTGCGCCTTCGTTCGAGGAACAATCGACCTCGACCGAAGTGCTCGAAACCGGTATCAAGGTGATTGACCTGATTGCGCCCTTCACCAAGGGTGGGAAGACCGGTATTTTCGGTGGCGCCGGCGTCGGGAAGACCGTGATTATCACCGAGTTGATTGACACCATCGGGAAAGTGCACTCGGGGTACTCGGTCTTCATCGGCGTGGGTGAGCGCAGCCGCGAGGGGAACGACCTCTGGCACGAGTTGAAAGACTCGGGCGTGCTCGACCAGGTGGCGCTCGTCTTCGGGCAGATGAACGAGCCGCCGGGGGTGCGCCTGCGTGTGGCGCTGACCGGCTTGACGATGGCCGAATACTTCCGCGATGAAGGCCGCGACATTCTGGTCTTCATTGACAACATCTTCCGCTTCGTGATGAGCGGTTCGGAAGTGTCGGCGTTGCTTGGGCGTATGCCCAGCGCTGTGGGGTATCAGCCCACGTTGGGCACGGAAATGGGCGAATTGCAGGAACGCATTACGTCCACCAAGAAAGGCTCGATTACCTCGTTGCAGGCTGTGTACGTGCCCGCCGACGACTACTCGGACCCCGCGCCGGTGGTGACGTTCGCCCACCTGGACGCGACTATCTCGCTGGAACGCTCGTTGGCGGCGCAAGGTCTTTACCCCGCCGTGGACCCGCTGGCGTCCACCAGCCGCATTCTCGACCCGGTGATTGTGGGCGAGGAACACTACCAGGTGGCGCGCGAAGTCCAGCGCACGTTGCAGCGCTACAAGGACTTGTCGGACGTGATCGCCATTCTGGGTGTGGAAGAATTGAGCGATGAAGACCGCCTGACGGTGGCGCGTGCGCGCAAGATTCAGCGCTTCCTCACGCAGCCCTTCAAGGTGGCGGAAACGTTCACCGGTATTCCGGGGGTGTACGTGCCGCTGCATGAAACGGTGCGTGGCTTCAAGGAAATTCTGGAAGGCAAGCACGACCACCTGCCGGAACAGGCCTTCTACATGGTCGGTACGATTGATGAGGCGGTCGAAAAGGCGCGCAAGATGGGCGCCATCTAAGCGGGGTGATACCTATGGCTGCTCAAATGAGCCTGGACATTGTAACCATCGAGCGCAAAGTCTACTCGGCGGACGACGTCGAAATGGTGTTGTTGCCGGGTGTGGAAGGCGATATGGGCGTTTTGCCGCGCCATACGCCAACCCTGACGGCTTTGCGCCCGGGGGAATTGATTATTCGGCGTGCCGGTGGCATTGAGGAACCCTTTGCGATTGGCGGCGGGTTTGCCGAGGTGTTGCCCGATAAGGTGATTGTGTTGGCTGACACCGCGGAGCACGTTGACGAAATTGATATCGAACGTGCGGAAGCCGCCCGCCGACGGGCTGAGGAATTGTTGCGCAACCCGCCCGAGGAAGGACCCAGCCTGGCGGACATCCGCCTGGCGCTGATGCGCCACCAGGTGCGCTTGAAAGTGGTGCGCCGCCGACGCCAGCAGCGTGGCGTACCCACAACCTACGAAGAGTAAAACCTATTCGCACAGATGAGGTGTACAACGGGTGTCCCACGTTGCCGGACGGTGGGCACCCGTTTCCGCTTGTAAATGGACTGCCGCGTGAAGTCCGCGTGGCGGCAGATGAAAGGTGTTGAGGCTATGTTTGCACGGCAAATAGGGATTGACCTGGGAACTGTTTCGGTGTTGGTCTATGTGAAGGGGCGCGGTGTTGTGCTCCAAGAGCCAAGTGTGGTGGCAATCCGTATCAAAGACCAGCATATTGTGGAAATTGGTGAGCGCGCCCGCCAAATGTTGGGGCGAACACCGGAGACCATCGAGGTTGTGCGTCCGCTCAAGGGCGGCGTGATCGCGGATTACACCGTCACCCGCAAGATGCTCGAATACTTCATCGGCAAGGTTTCGGGGCGTTTTGTCAAGCCGCAGGTGGTGGTGAGCATTCCCGTTGGCGTGACGAGTGTGGAGAGCCGCGCGGTGCGTGATGCGGCCTTGAAAGCGGGCGCGAGCGAAGCCCATCTGATTTACGAGCCTGTGGCGGCGGCGCTTGGCGCGGGCTTGCCCATTGATACCCCAACCGGCAACATGGTGCTTGATATTGGCGGTGGGACGAGTGAAGCCGCCGTGATTTCCGTCAAAGGGATTGTGGTGAGTAGCAGTGTGCGTGTTGGCGGTGTGAAAATTGATGAAGCGATTGTCAACTACATTCGCCGCAAATACAACCTCATCATCGGCGACCAAACGGCGGAGCAACTCAAAATTCAGATTGGGAGTGCGTTGCCGCTGGATGAGCCGTTGACGATGGAGATTCGCGGGCGCGACCAGGTTGCCGGTTTGCCCAAGACGCTGGAAATTTCATCGGATGAGATTACCGAAGCCATTTCCGAACCGCTGGAAGAGATTGTGCGTGTGGTGAAGAATGTGCTGGAAAAGACGCCGCCCGAGTTGATTAGCGATATCATTGATCGCGGTATCGTGTTGACGGGCGGCGGGGCGTTGTTGCGCAACCTCGACCGGTTGCTGACTCAGCGCACGGGTGTACCCTGCTATGTAGCTGAAAATGCGATGGCGTGTGTGGCGATTGGGGCGGGGCGTGCGCTGGAGCGTCCCGATATTTTGCAGTATCAGCCGGAATTGTAAACGCCCTTGCCGCTTGTGGCGAGAAGGCAACCTGCCAGGCACCTGGACGCCTGGCAGGTTTTTTGTTTTTCACAACCTCGGCAAGTATGCCGCCCACTGTTGCATGTGTGCCGCAAGCGCATGCGCTTCGGCACGTGCCGATGGTCGGCCATGGGCGAGAGCATGCACGGCGTGCGCCCAGCGACGGGTGTCGTCAGTGGCGGGGGGATGTTCCTGAGCGAGGAAATCCGCCAGACGTTGTGCGACGTCTGCGGCTTCCTGGGCGTGGAGCGGTTCTTCGGCGCGTTGCGTGAGCCAGACAAAGATGTCTGTGGCGTGTCCCGCCAGCACGTCTGTGATGACGTGGTACGCCATTTGGGGCAGACTTTCAAGATGGGGGATGATTTCCGCCTCGAAGGCTTCGCGGGCGAGCTGGTTGGGGTCGAGTGGGGCGATGTGCACAGCCGCGCCCACGTAGCGCAGTGCCGCCAGCAGATACGCAGTGCCAAGCGGTTCATACGCCCGCACCAGGCGCACGGCGGCATGCAGGTGTTGCAAGGCGGCGCGCAAGAGCGCGGTATGCGTGGGAAGTCCGCGCATGGTGAGGTCGGTTTGGGTGCGGCGCAGGACGATGTGTTGTTCTTCATCGCGTTGCTCGAAGGTGGGGGGCGTGAGGTGCAGGAAAGCAAAACGCCGTTTGAGTGCGTCGCTCAGCGTGAAGAGCAGATGGCGGTCGCGGGTGTTCATGGTGGCGATGATACGAAAATCGCGCGGGATGGGCACAAGTTGCGTGCGTTCTTCGCCGAGTGAGGGCACACGCAGCCGCCCGGTTTCCAGCGCGGTGAAGAGATCGCCAAAGGCTTTGTCAATGTCGGCGCGGTTCAGTTCGTCAATCACCAGCCAGACGCCGCGCCATTCGCGCCCTTCGATGACGGTGAAGCGGCGCAAGGGGCGTCCTTCGGCGTCGTACACAAGCGCGTCGTGCTCGTCGAGGAGCCAGTTTTGCCGCAGGGCTTCGTACACATAGCCAGGGCGCACTTCGGGGCGCATGCGCCCTTCTGCATCGGTGGTTGGCAGCAATCCCCCCACCACGTCGAAGGTGCTCCATTCGGCGGTGGCTGTGACGAGCATGGGGTAGTAGCCGAACAGTTCCGCCAGCAGGAGCGCCAGATGGCTTTTGCCCGTGCCGGGTGCGCCTGTCAGAATGAGATGTCGCCCGGCCAGCAGGTGCGCCACCGCGCGGCGGATAGTGTCGGGGGGCAAGACCAGCAAGGAGCGAATGTGCGCTTCATGTTCGGCCAGGGTATGCGGCGCGGGGGGCGTGAGTGGCGCGTCGGGCAGGGCGGTGGGGGTGATGGTGTATGTTGCGCCAAATTCACGAATGGCGTGCAGTGGTGCAGACGCTGGTTCTTCGGGCGGCGGGGGGGCGGTGCGCAAATGGGGCACGAGCCACGCGCAAAACGCCGCCACTTCCGCGCCGAGGGGGATGTCGGGCGCGAGGCGGGTTTCGATGGCGTCGGCGTAGGCGTCCGCCAGGGCGTGCAGATGGCGGAAGAGATGTTTTTGCTCGATGGTGGCGTAGGCGTGCAGGAAGGTGAGCAGACGCCGCACAGCGCGGGTGGGGGGCGCGAGTTTTTCGACATGCCACCAGCCCAGCAATTCGTTGAGCACGGTTGGACCGGCGTAGCGCAGGGCGCGACCAACACGGCGCACCCGTTCGTGGGCTGGACCATCGCCTTCGAGCAGGTCGAGCAAGAGGGGGATGACGACTTCGATATCGTTGGCTTCGACGATTTGGCGGTAGATGAGTTGTGCCGCGTCCAGCGCAGCGAGCAGGGTTTCCAGGTCCTGGGTGTCGAAGGCGGGGGGATGGGTGCGCAAACGCTCAAAGCCAGCCTGGATTTGCGCCACGCGCGCCCGTTCACGCGCCAGCAGGTCCGCCCGCGCTTCTTCATCTTCGCGCCAGCGGCTGATGAACGGTGCGAGTGTGTTTTGGAGAGGGTGTTTGTTTGTTGGCATGCCTCTGGTTGCGTCTGCTCTCGCTTCTTCGGTCTGGGTTGGGTTAGATGATGTTGGGTGAACCGTCGGGCAGGCGGCACCCACGCATGGTTTCTTCGATGAGCCAGTCCACCACAGCGCGCACGTCGCCTGTGCGTTCATACACGGCGATTTGCTGGTCGGCGCTCGTACCGCGTTCCAGAATGGTAAAAGCGTGTTCGACTTCTTTACGTGTGCCCAATTCGTCCAGCACGTCGTCCACGAATTCTACCAGTTCGTAGATGAGTTGTTTGGCGGGCAATTCTTCCTGCCGCCCGAAGTCAATCAATTTGCCGTTGATGCCGTAGCGCACGGCGCGCCATTTGTTTTCCTCAATCATGGCGATGGGGTATTTGCGGAAAGTGATGTTGTCGCGGCGCATTTTGTAATGTTTGAGGACGAGCGCCTGGAAAAGAGCCGCGCAACAGATGGCGTCGTCAATGTTGGTGCAGAGGTCGCAGATACGGAATTCGAGCGTGGGGTATTTGTGATGGGGGCGCAAGTCCCACCAGATTTTTGAGCCGTCGGGAATGCAGTTGGTGCGCACGAGCACATCAACATAATTTTTGAAATCGGCGTAGCTGTTGAACATGGCGGGCAAACCAGTGCGGGGGAAGCGTTTGAACACCACGCTGCGATAACTTTTCAACCCTGTGTTGCGCCCTTCCCAGAACGGAGATGACGTTGAAAGCGCCAGCACGTGGGGGAGCATGTAGCGCAACACGTTCATGGCGTCAATGGCAAATTCGGGGTCGCCCACGCCGATGTGCACGTGCATGCCGAAGATGAGCAGTTCACGCGCGAGGTCTTGCATGTCTTCGAGCACGCCGAGGTAGCGTTCGTAGGGGGTGATTTCTTGCAAGCGCCAGGATGAGAAGGGGTGCGTGCCTGCGGCGGCGATACGCAGGCCTTTGGCGCGCGCCAGGTCGTCAATCATGCAGCGGAGTTGCACCAGGTCGTTGCGGGCTTCCTGGATGGTGTTGCAGACAACAGTGCCGATTTCGACCATGCTCTGGTGCAGTTCGGGCTTGATGTCCCGTTCGAGCAGGTAGAGCCGCGAGCCTTCCAGCAATTGGGTGATGTAGCTTTTGAGCTCGCGCGTTTCGGGGTCAATAATCTGGTATTCTTCTTCAATGCCGACGGTGAGCGTGGGCGGTTTGATGGGCATACAGCCTCCTCCTCATCCGAACACTCATCAAGCGGTTTGCGGCGCAACCAGCATGGTGGGTACAACGCTGCCTGTGCCTGCTGTCACGTTGAGGAGCGATGTGGCGGAAAGGCGCGTGAGGCAGGCTTGCACATCGTAGCCGTTGTAAATGTACGGGTCAAGGTCAACCAACCGATTGGCAATGTGCAGTTGCCCTTCAATCAGCGCGGGGAACGGTTCTTGGGCGACCTTGACGCGCCGCTGCACGATAGTCGGTTCGTTCAGGGCGCGTTGCAGGGCGTTTTCCCATTCTGCTTGTGAGACATCCCAACCGATGACAACGCCACTGCCGCCGTATTCGTCGTTGGGTTTCAGCACGAATTGGTCGCGGTGGTGGGTGATGTAGTCCAGCAAATCAATGGGCTTGCCGTCCAGGTAGGTGGTGCGCTCGCGGACAATGCGCGTCCAGGGCACGTGGGCGCGAATGGCGGCGTGTTGTTCGGGCGTGTAGAGGTGGGCGAAGCGCTCATCGGTGAGGATGGCGAAGATGGCTTTTTTGTGCAGAAGTTTGCAGCGGAACGGGTTGACGATGAGCACATTGCGGTCGCGCACGGCGCGCACAAGCGGCGTCTCCAGCCCTAGGCGGTTCAGCAGTTCGCTGGTGAGCACGCGCTTGTACACGATGTGCACGGGACGCCCTTCGGCGCGGAGCGTTGTGCCGTCGTACTCGAAGTGGCGCGGGTCAACCCAGACTGTGGGGTAGCCGTGGCGTTCAAAATACTCGCGTAAAATTTCGTGTTCGGGGCGCGTCGCGACGCCTTCCCAGTCCACCACGGCAATGGTGGGGGACTCGGTGAAGCCCGCTTGCTCGTAGAGCGTGAGCAATGTATCGAGCAGGGGGCGGCGATAGGGCAGAATTTCGACCGTGTACGTTTCCATGAAGCGCTGCATGATGGGCAGTTCCAGAAACAGGCGGCTCAGTTCGGCTTCGTAGCCTGAACCGGCGGGCGTTTCGGCGTTGTATTCCACGAAATGGAACGTGCCGTCGTGGCTCAGGAACGTATCCATGCGCGATGTGGGCACCGGGGTGGCGTAGCCAAAATCGTAGTGGATGACTTCTTCTTCCAGCGGTGAGAGGAAGAGTTCGGCGCGCAAGGTGGGGTTGCTCATGAGCGCCTCGAATGCATTGCGCAAAGCGTCGGCGACCAGCCCGATGCGTCGGCGGATGTAGGTGTATTGCTCATGTGTGAGGAAGTGCGGGCGCAAGACGTTGCAGAGCGGGCGGTCGCCAAAGAGCAGGCGGCGCTTGGGCTGTTCCGCCTGCAAGATAGCGGCGCTTTCTTCCACCAGGCGCGGCTCGCGCTCGCAGATGTCGTGATAGGCTTGGATGATGGTCTCAATCGGATGCATGGTTCCGCCTCACTTGCCTTGACGTTCAACACGGCGCACTTCGTTGTACCAGTAAAATTCGCGCCGATGGTCACGGCGGCTGAGCGCTTTTTCGATCGCCAGGTCGGCCATTTTGGTGACCACAATGTCGAAGTATTTGGGCGTGAGCGAGAAAATGTCCATGTCGGGTGCGGGGTTCATGAAGTCAATGGCGTAGGGCACGCCGTCGCGGATGGCAAATTCGACGGTGTTCATGTCGTAGCCGAGCGCCCGCACCAGTTTCAAGGCGTCTTCGATGCAACGTTGGCGAACGGCGGGCGAGGGGTATTCGTCGTCCACGTAGTACATGCGTTCGCGCGGGTCGTAGCGCATGGGCAAGACGAATTCGCGCCCGATGCACATACAGCGCACATAGGCGTCCCACTCGATAAATTCCTGCACAATCATGGTGAGCAATCCGCTCTGGTCGTAGCGGGCGATGAGTTCTTCCAGAGAGTGCACCACATACACTTCTTTCCAGCCGCCGCCGTGGGCGTCCTTCAACACGCAGGGCAAACCGACGTACTCGATGACGCCTTCCCAGTCAATGGGGTATTTCAGGTTGCGCAGCGTCTTGCTGGTGACGCCGGGAATGTACTCCTTGTTGGGGAGCAACACGGTTTTGGGGCTGGCAACGCCCAATTTGGTCGCCAGCGCGGCGTCGAAAAATTTATCGTCAGCCGACCAGTTGAAGGGGTTGTTGATGACGGCGCACCCGTTGAGCGCGGCGTACTTCATGTAGGTGCGGTACATGGGCACTTCATGGGAGATGCGGTCAATCAGCACGTCGTAGGGAACGGGCTCATCCATTTTGACGGCGTCCAGTTTGGCCATTTCGGCGACAACGCCGACGTTGCGGCTGTTGACTTCGTGAATGAACGCGGGGGGCCAGGACCATTCAGCGCCGACCAGCAAGCCGATGCGTTTGGGTTCGGGCATAGGCGACCTCTCTTTTCGGTATGGGTTTGGTTTTCAACGTGGGTTCGGTGCAATTGGCTCGCACCACCGCGCGATGTAGGCGTTGTAAGCCGTGTGCAGGCGGTGGGTGAGACGTCCCGGTACGCCGCCGCCGATGATGGTGTCGTCAATGCGCACCACCGGCACAACGCCGCGCGAACTGCTGGTGATGAAGGCTTCATCCAGGCGCTCGAATGGCGGGCAGACCGGCGCAAAGTGAACGGGCACACCTTCTTCTTGCGCCAGCGCTAGCACACGCGAACGGGTGATGCCTTTCAGCACCGTCTCATCGGGTGCGGTGATGAGCAGCCCATCGGCGACGGCGAAAAAATTGCTCGAACTCCCTTCTAAAATACAACCTTCTGCGTCTGTAAGCAACACTTCGAACACGCCAGGGGGCATTGTGCGGCGCAACAGTTCTTGCTGCGCGAGGAAATCGGTGGTTTTGGTGTTGGGGGCGTGGCGTACCAGGTGGTGTGTGATGGTGGCGACGCCTTGCTCGTACACCTCGCGGGGCAGAGGGTGCAGTGGTTCCAGCACGATGTAGAGGTCGCCGGGGCAGCGGGTGGTGTCGAGCACAAGGCGCACACGGGCTTCGGGCGCCTGGAAAGCGGCGAGCGCCTGCACCAGGGCGGTGCGGAGCGCCGTTTCATCCCACGCGCCGCGCCACCCCAGCGCGCGGGCGGATGTCGCAAGACGTTGCAGATGGTCGCGCAGGCCGATGACGCAGGCGCGGTTGTGGTAGGTGCGGAAAGTGGTGTACGCGCCATGCGGAAGTTGGCGCGTGGCGTCGTTGAGCGTGGCGGCGGGAGACGCCAGCCGTACAGGGGCAAGCGTGTTGTTGTGCCAGCGCCAAACGTCAATCATGGCCGCCGATATAACGCACAATCATTTGTTGCCACCAGGGCCAATCGTGCGCCCAGCCTTCCCAGACGCGGAACGCGTGCCAGATATCTTTTTGCCAGAGCAGATGCGAAAAATAGCGGTTGTGCTCGATGTTGGGGTCGTGTTCACCCACGGCAAGGATGATGTCCAGATGCTTCAACGCCGCCAGGCGGTGCGGTTCATGTTCGTTGGGGATGTAATCCACAGGGTTGTTGAAATAGACGTTGTCGTCGTAGTAGCCGTCCAGCCAGTTGCGAATGTCATAGATGCCGCTCATGCCAATCACGCGGTCAAAGCGTTCGGGGTGGCGAAAGGCGATGTTGACGGCGTGATACGCGCCAAAACTGGCGCCCGTTGTGATGAGGAAAGGATGCTGGTTCTTGCTCAGGCTGAAAGGCAGCACCTCGTTCATGATGTACTGCTCGTATTGGATATGCCGCCGTACACGGTCGGCGGGGTGGCAGCCTTTGCAGTACCAGGATTCTGTGTCCACGCTATCCACGCAGTAGAGTTGAAACCAGCCCTGGCTAATGTGGTGGTGCAGGGCGGCAATCATGCCGCGGTCTTCCCATTCAAAAAAACGCCCCATGGATGTGGGAAAGACCAGCACGCGCGCGCCGGCATGACCGAAAACCAGCAATTCCATCTCGCGGTTGAGGTGGGGGCTGTACCATTTGTGATATTCGCGGTTCACGGGTGCTGCTCCTTCTTCTGGTGGCTGCTAGACCTGGTTGGGGGTTTTCACGCCCAACGCCTCTTCAATGGCTGTGGCAATGGTTTCAATATGCTTGGGTTCCGCGACAAAGTCAATGGCGTCGGCGTCAATGGTGAGCACCGGGCAGTGGGTGAAGGTGGCAATCCACTCTTCGTAAAGCAAGTTGAGCCGTTCCAGATAGTCGCGGCTGATGGCGCGCTCAAATTCACGCCCGCGGCGCTTGATGCGTTCCAGCAACGTATCCACCGAAGCGCGCAAATAGACAATCAACGTCGGCGGCGGCATAAACGCCACCACCGCCTGATACAGTTCGTGGTACGCCTGATAGTCGCGGGCGCTCATCGCGCCTTGTTCGTAGAGATTGCGGGCAAAAATCTCGGCGTCCTCGTACACGCACCGGTCTTGAATCGCCGAGGTGGGGTGGTCGAGAATTTGGCGGTGGTGTTGCAGGCGGCGGCTCAAAAAGAAAATCTGGCTATGGAACGCCCAGCGGGGCATGTCGGCGTAAAAGTCCGCCAGATACGGGTTGTCGGCGACGGCTTCAAAGAAGGGTTCCATGTGCAGGCGTTCCGCCAGGCGCGCGGTGAGCGTGCTTTTGCCCACGCCGATGTTGCCCGCCACCGCCAGAAAATACTTGCGTGTTGGTGCGTTGGTTGGTTGCATGGTTCACACGTCCTTTCGTGAGATGTCCAGCCCCAAATCGCGGGCGAGTTCGTGCAGGTGTTCGGCGCTGCGCGCCAGGGCGTGCCGTAGCGCTTCGCGGTCGGCGTAGCCATGTTTGTGGGCTTGCAACAGCGTCGCCAGCGTGCCCATGGCGGCTTGCAGCGCCACATAGCGGTCGAAGGGGTCGCGCGTGGGTTCGTCCGCTTCCCATGCCGCCTCGGCGGCGGGTTCCAGCCTGGTGTGCGACGCCACTTGCCCCATGGCGGGCAACGCGGGTTGAAAAGCGTGCAGTTCCAGCATGGTGCGCACGCGCTGCAAAATGGTGTGCAGGTCGCGCGGGTTGGCGACCACGTTCAAGTCGTCGGTTTCGATGACGAGCAACGGGGTGGCGTCATAGGTCTGGAAGAATTCATCATACACGCGGTGGAGCGCCGCGATGTACGAACGCGGCATGTTGCGCTCGTAGGGGCGGTCGCGGGCGGCAATGCGCGCCATAAGCGTATCCACCGACGCCCGCAGATAGACCACCAGGTCGGGGCGCGGAATGCGTTCGCTCAGCGCCTCGTAGAGCGTTTCATACGTGTGCAGTTCATCGCCTTGCAGGTTCAGGCGGGCAAAAAGGCGGTCTTTGTCGAACAGGTAATCGCTGACGATGCGCGCGCGCCCCACCTGTTCGCGCAGTGTTTGCTGTTGACGGTAGCGGCTCAGCAGGAAGAAAATCTGCGTCTGGAACGCGTAGCGCTCAGGGTCGGCATAGAAAGGTGCGAGGAAGGGGTTTTCCTCGAAAACTTCCAGCACCAAATCGGCGTTGAGATGTGGTTGCAAGAGGCGCGCCAGCGTGGTTTTGCCCACGCCGATGACGCCTTCGATGGCAATGTACAACGGTTGGCTCACGGCTTCCCCTCGTGACGATTGAGTGTTGGTGTGCGAGCGGGTAGCATATCGCGAGGGGGACAAATTGACAAGCGCGGTTGCCTGATTGGCAGACGTGCAGGATGTGGCGATGTCTCGCCAATTTGGGCGGCTGATGCTATACTGGACGTGACGAGCCAAGCAGACATGCCACGGGGTGCCCAATGCCGACCTGGTTATTCGCCCATGCCGATGTTGTTGTGACGATGGACGACGAAGAGCGCGAGTGGCACGATGGCGCCATTTTCGTGCGCGATCAAGTGATTGAAGCGGTTGGCACGACCGACGAGTTGCTGAAGCGCTATGATGGGCAGATTGACACCCTCTACGATGCGCGCGGCATGGTGCTCATGCCGGGGATGGTCAACACACACCATCACTTGTACCAGACCCTCACGCGCGCTGTGCCCGCCGCCCAAAACGCCAACCTCTTCAACTGGTTGAAGACCCTCTATCCCATCTGGGCGAACCTCACGGGCGAAGCCATTTACGTGAGCGCCCTGGTTGGCTTGGCGGAACTCTTGCTCAGCGGCTGTACCACCGTCGCTGACCACCTCTACATTTACCCCAACGATTGCACCATTGATGACGAAATCCGCGCCGCGCAAGAATTGGGCGTGCGCTTTCATCCCACGCGGGGCAGCATGAGCCTGGGCGAAAGTCAGGGCGGATTGCCCCCCGACCGCGTCACGGAAGACGAAGACGCCATCATTCGCGATACCATTCGTGCGATTGAGATGTACCACGACCCCGCGCCCTACTCGATGTGTCGCGTGGGGGTGGCGCCCTGTTCGCCGTTCAGCGTGACACCCGATTTGATGCGCGAAAGCATTGCCCTGGCGCGCAGTTATGGCGTGCTGGCGCACACACACCTTGCCGAAACGCTGGATGAAGAGCGTTTTTGCATTGAACAGTTTGGCAAGCGTCCGGCGGAATACGCCGAAGAATTGGGCTGGGTGGGGGATGATGTCTGGTGGGCGCATGCCGTGCATGTGGACGGCGCCGAAATTGACATGATGGCGAAGACGCGCACCGGTGCGGCGCATTGCCCCACCAGCAACATGCGCCTGGCAAGCGGGATTGCGCCCATCCGCACCATGCTTGATGCGGGCGTGCCCGTGGGGCTGGGTGTGGATGGCTCGGCGTCCAACGATAGCAGCCATATGCTCGCCGAAGCGCGGCAAGCAATGTTGTTGCAGCGTGTGCTGGGCGAACCCGATGCGCTGACCGCGCGCGAAGCGCTCGCGTTGGCGACGCGTGGCGGCGCCGAAGTCTTGCGGCGCGATGACATTGGCGTGCTCGCGCCTGGCAAGGCGGCGGACATTGTGGGCATTCGCCTGCACAGGATCGACTATGCCGGCGCAGCACCCCACGACCCCGTGGCGGCGTTGGTCTTCTGCTACCCGCGCAAGGTGGACATGGCGATGGTCAACGGGCGTTTGCTCGTTGACCACGGCGAGTTGCTGGGCTGGGACCTGGGAGCGCTTGTTCATCGGCATAACCAGATAGCGCGTGCGCTGGTTGCCGATGTGTGAGGCCATCGCAGACAACGATACCAGAGTGTTTGTTCTGTTCAACAGAAGTGTGCAAGGAGGAGAACCATGCGACGCAAATCCGTACTGATTCCATTATTCCTGCTGTTGGCGCTGTTGGCGCTGGCGGCGTGTGGCGGTGGCGGTACCGAAGAAGCCGCCGAAACAGGTGGGGAAACCACCACCGAAGAACAAGCCCAACAACCCTCTGGTGAGGAAACGGGCGGCATTCAAATCCCCGAACCGGTGGAAGGCAAATTCAACGTGGCGTTCGTCTATGTGGGTCCCATCGGTGATGGTGGGTGGACGTATGCCCACAACGAAGGGCGGCTCTACATTGAAGAAGCGTTGGGCGATGCGGTACACACGGCGTATCTGGAAAGCGTGCCCGAAGGGGCGGACGCGGAGCGTGTCATTCGCCAGTTGGCGCGCAAAGGCTTCAACGCCATCTTCACCACCTCGTTTGGCTATATGGACGCCACCGAAGCCGTTGCCGAAGAGTTTCCTGATGTCTATTTCGTGCACGTTTCGGGCTTCAAGAAGAACGACACGAACTTTGCCAACCTTTTTGGCGCGATGGAAGACATGAAGTATCTGGCGGGCATGATTGCCGGTGCGCGCGCCAAAGCCGACGGCTCGAACCGTGTGGGCTATGTTGCGCCGTTCCCCATCGCCGAGGTGATTCGCCTGGGCAACGCCATTGCGTTGGGCATGCGCGAAACATGCCCCGAATGTGTGCTCGATGTGCGCTGGATTTTCACCTGGTTCGACCCCGACAAAGAGCGTGAAGCCGCCGAATCAATGCTCGATGCGGGCGCGTCGGTGATTATCACCGGCGCGGATACGCCCGGCCCTGTGCAGGCGGCGGGCGCGCGTGGGTTGTGGGGCATTGCCTACGACAGCCGCAACGCGTGCGATGCCGCACCCGAACACTGCCTCACCGTCCCCTATTGGAACTGGGGTCCCGTCTATGCCGATTTCGTCAAGCAGATGATGGAGGGCACTTGGAAGCCCGACGACTACTACTTTGACGCGGACAGCGGCATTGTGGGGCTCTATGGCTTCATGGAAGGGCAAACGCCGCAGCCGGGCGTGCCCGAAGACGTGATTCCGCTGGTGCGTGAAACGCTGGATAAGATGCTGAAGGGCGAAATGACCCGCTTCGACATTTTCACGGGTCCCATCTACGACAACAAGGGCAACCTCGTCGTGCCTGAAGGGGTGACCTTGACGCAAGAAGACCTTGAAGGGCTGGACGCCGCCACAATCGAAGCCAACGGCTTGGACCGCGAGCCGTGCACCATCTGCATGAACTGGCTCGCCGAAGGCTTTGTGCCCGATGCGGAAATTCCGGGCGGCGGCGAATAAACCAACAGCAACCCGTCTATGGCGCGGGGGTCTCTTGAAAGACCCCCGCGTTCGCTGTATCACCCCATGCCGAACAGAAACGCGCAACGCCGAAACCTGAGCAAGTTTCTTAGCCTGGTGCTTCGGCATCGTCCGGAGGTGCTGGGGCGCTCCCTGGACCCCGCGGGCTGGGTGGATGTGGAGGCGCTGATACAGGCGGCGCAAGCGCACGGGCGCAGGTTCACGCGCGACATGCTGGAAGAGGTCGTGGCAACGTCGCCCAAGCGTCGCTTTGAGTTCAGCGCCGATGGGCGGCGCATTCGCGCAACGTATGGGCACTCCATCCCTGTGGAACTGGGGTTGGAACCGGTTGCGCCGCCTGCGCGGCTCTTTCATGGCACGGTGCGCCCACGGCTGAACGCCATTTTGCGCACGGGGTTGTTGCCTCAACAGCGCACCCACGTGCACCTTTCGGACGATGTGGCGACGGCGCGGCGCGTCGGGGCGCGGCATGGGCGCGATGTGGTGGTCCTGGCGGTGGATGCCGCCCGTATGGCGGCGGATGGCTGGCGCTTCTATCATCCAGCCCCCACCATTTGGCTGACTGAGCGTGTTCCGCCTGACTATTTGCAATTGGTGGATGACGATGAGCAGACCTGAACACGTACACCCAACCGAACCGAACGAGCGCCCGCTTGCCGTGGATATGCGCGGCATTGTCAAGCGCTTCCCCGGTGTGATAGCCAACGACCATGTGGATTTTCAGGTGCGTTGGGGTGAAATTCACGCCCTGCTGGGAGAAAACGGCGCGGGCAAGTCCACCTTGATGAGCATTCTATCGGGCTTGTACCAGCCCGATGAAGGCGAGATTTGGATTGACGGTCGGCGCGTGGTCTTCCATTCACCGCGCGATGCGATTGCGGCGGGCATTGGCATGGTCCATCAGCACTTCATGCTGGTTGAATCGCACACCGTCGCCGAAAATGTGATGCTGGGCTTGCGCGAAGCGGGGTTCATTCTGCACCCGGAGCGCATTGAAAGCGAAGTGCGCCGCATTGGCGAGCAGTACGGCTTGCCGGTAGACCCCTCGGCGCGTGTCTGGCAACTTTCTGTGGGGGAACAACAGCGCGTCGAAATCATCAAGATGCTCTATCGCGGCGCCAAAATTCTCATTCTGGACGAACCCACGGCGGTGTTGACGCCGCAGGAAGTGGAGCAACTCTTCCAGACGTTGCGCCGGATGGTCGCGCGCGGGGAAACCATCATTTTCATCAGCCACAAACTGGATGAAGTGCTCTCAATCGCCGACCGCATTACCGTGTTGCGGGACGGCAAGAACGTGGCGACCGTCAACGCCGCCGACGTGACCAAGAACGAACTGGCGCGGCTGATGGTGGGGCGTGATATCCTCTTCCAGGTGCAGAAAACGCCCGCCACCCCCGGCGAACCGCGCCTGGTGTTGCGCGATGTGGTGGCGCGCAACGACCGCGGCCTCATCGCGCTGGACCACGTGTCGCTGACGGTGCACGCGGGCGAGATTGTGGGCATTGCGGGCGTGGCGGGGAATGGGCAAACCGAACTCGCCGAAGTCATCTACGGCATGCGCCTCGTCGAAGCCGGCACGATTGAGATCGGCGGGCGTGATGTGACGAATGCGCACCCGCTGGTGACGATTGAAGCCGGCGTGGCGTATGTCCCCGAAGACCGGCGTGGGATGGGGAGCGCCCCCAACCACAGCGTCGCCGAAAACCTGGCGTTGAAAGCCTATCGCCGCCCGCCGATTGGGCGCGGCGTCTTCATTGACCGCGCGCGTATGCGGGCGATGGCGCGTGAATTGGTGGCGCGCTTCCAGATTGCCACGCCGTCGGTCGAAACCCCCGTGCGCAAGTTGAGCGGCGGCAATTTGCAAAAAGTCATCCTCGCGCGTGAGATTTCGGGACACCCGCAGGTGATTATCGCCGCCTACCCGTCGCGCGGGCTGGATATCGGCGCGACCGAGACCGTCCACCGCATTTTGCTGGAAGCCCGCAATCAGGGGACGGCCATCCTGCTCATTTCCGAAGACCTGGACGAGATTTTCTCGCTGGCGGATACCATCGCCGTGTTGTACGAAGGGCGGGTGATGGGTGTCATGCCCGCCGACCAAGCCGACTTGGAGACGGTTGGCTTGTTGATGGCGGGCGAACAACCGCCCAACGCTTGACCTGGCGACTGATGGCGTTGAGAGTGGAGCGAATGGGTTGAGGCTATGCCACGCATTCGGATCGAACGACGCATTGAACAACCGGCTTGGCTGACGTGGGCGTCGCCCATCATTCTGATAGGGGCGGCGTTGTTGGTGGGGGCTTTGCTCTTGCAGATGGCGGGGGCAAACCCCTGGTTGGTCTATCGGCGTATGGCGGAAACAGCGTTCGGGAGCCGCTACGGCTGGTCGGATACGACAATCAAAGCCACGCCGCTCATTCTGGCGGGGTTGGGCGTCTCGGCGGCGTTCCGCATGGGGTTGTGGAACATTGGCGCCGAGGGGCAACTCTTTTTGGGGGCGTTTTTTGCCAGCGGCGTCGCGCTCCACTGGCTTCCACCGGACACGCCTCAGCCGCTCATGCTGGCGGCGATGGGGGTGGCGGGCTTTGTGGGGGGCGCGTTGTGGGCGGCGCTGCCCGGTTTGCTCAAAGCCTGGCTCAACGTCAACGAAATCATCACAACGCTGATGCTCAACTACGTGGCGATTTTCTGGAACAACTACTTCATCTACGGACCGTGGAGCCAGCGCGGTTTTGGACTGACGCCGCAGTTCCCCAAAAGCGCCTGGCTGCCCCGCCTGACCGACTATGCCGCCGCCGTGCCCGCGTTTCGTGGGCTGACCGCGCATTTGGGGATTGTGCTGGCGCTGGTGCTGGCGCTCATCCTGTGGGTGGTGTGGCGGCAAAGCAAATGGGGCTTTGAAGTGAGCATTATCGGCGACAACCCGCGCGCCGCCCGCTATGCCGGCATGCACATTCGCCGCAACATTCTGCTGGTGATGCTGTTGAGCGGTGGGCTGGCTGGGCTGGCGGGATTCAGCGAAGTGGCGGGGGTGGTTCACCGTTTGCAAGAACGCTTCTCGCCCGGCTACGGCTTCACCGCCATCATCATCGCGTGGTTGGCGCGGTTGCACCCGCTGGCGATTGTGCTGGTGGCGTACCTGTTCGGCGGCTTGCTGGTCGGGGCGGCCGAAATCCAGCCGGCGGGGATTGCGCAGATGTTGCAGGGCGTCATCCTCTTTGTGGTGGTGGGTGGCGATATGCTCTTGCGCTACACGATTCGGATTGAGCAGGAGTGAACCATGGAACTGGCATTGCTGGTGAACATTCTGGCGGCTGGTGTGCGTTCGGGCACGCCGATGCTCTTTGCCACGATTGGCGAAATTTTCGCCGAGCGCTCCGGCGTGCTCAACCTGGGCGTGGAAGGCATGATGCTCATGGGCGCGATGAGCGCTTTTGGAGTGGCGCACGCCACGGGCAACCCGTGGTTGGGGGTGCTGGTGGCGATTGCCATGGGGGGCTTGCTGGCGTTGTTGCATGCGTTCGTGGTCATCACCTTGCGCGCCGACCAGGTGGTGAGCGGCCTGGCGCTCACGTTTCTGGGGACGGGGCTGAGCGCGGTGCTGGGTGCGCCGCTAGTGGAAGTGCGCCAAGCGCCGCGGTTGCCCGCGTGGGATGTGCCGCTGTTGGCGGACATTCCGCTGCTGGGGCCGATTTTCTTCCAGCACAACGTGATTGTGTACCTGGGGTTTGTGCTGGTGCCGCTGGCGTGGTTCTACATGTACCGCACGCGCCCTGGGCTGGAATTGCGCGCGGTGGGCGAATACCCCGCGGCGGCGGACGTGATGGGGGTGAACGTCTACCGCCTGCGCTACGCCTACACCGTGCTGGGCGGCATGCTCGCCGGTCTGGCGGGGGCGGCGCTCAGCCTGGCGATTACGCCCCTGTGGGTGGATGGCATGACCGCCGGGCAAGGGTGGATTGCGGTCGGGCTGGTGATTTTCGCCGGCTGGGACCCCGTGCGTGCGGCGGTGGGGTCGTATCTGTTCGGCGCAATCAAGCGCCTGCCGCTCGATTTGCAGAGTTTCGCCTTCTTTTTGCGCAATCCGGCAACGGGCTATTTCGCCAACATGCTGCCGTATCTGTTCACGATTGCGGTTTTGGTCATCAGCGCCCGCGAGGCGGCGCGGCGGCGTTTGGGCGCGCCGGCGGCGCTGGGCGTGCCCTATGTGCGTGAAGAGCGCACATAGCGGCGGTTGGGCGAATGAAAACGGCGGAGCACGTGGCTCCGCCGTTTTTGGTGTGTGCGCCTTGGGTTATGAGACCAGCCGCGCCGTCAGCCGAATGTCAGGCCCCGCCAATGCTTTGGAGACGGGGCAACCTTCTTTGGCTTGCGCCGCAAAGGTCTGGAATTCTTCCTCACTCAGTCCGGGTACGTCGGCTTCGCAATCCAGTTCGATAAGGCTGATGGTCGGACCATCCGTCAGGTGGACGGTGGCGCTGGTGCGAATGCTGTTGGGCGTGTAGCCGGCTTTGGTGAGCAACGCCGACAGGAACATGGAGAAACAGCCGGCGTGTGCCGCGCCAATCAGTTCCTCGGGGTTGGTGCCTTCGCCTTGCTCAAAGCGCGAGGCGTAGGTGAACGGTCCTTCATACCCGGCGGCGGGCAGTTTCAGCGTGCCGCGACCATCTTTGAGCGTACCTTGCCATTCGGCAGAAGCGGTTCGTGTGGGCATATGCGCCTCCTTTTTTGGGGTTGGTTGGCAAGGGAAGTATAGCGAAAGTCAGAGATGCGCGAAAAGGTGTGCAATGTTGCGCCAGTCGGCGGGGGTGTCCAAATCGTGCATGAGACCGGGGCGGCGCACCAGACGCGCGCGCACGCCCCGCTGTGCGGCCTGTTGCAGATGGCGCAGGGCGCTCGCGCCTTCAAACATGGGGCGAATGAGCGCGGGGGGGCGAATGAGCAGGGCGTTCGTGCCCAGGTTGGCGTGGTCGGGGGCGATGACGACCGCCGGCGCATGCCGCCCGGCGCGGGCGCACGCCACCACGTCGGATGGCGTGAGGCGCGGCAGGTCGAGCGGCAGGATGAGCACCGCCCCGGCGCCGCGGCGGATGGCGGCGTGCACCCCTTGTTGGACGGCGGCGTTCAGCCCGTGGGCGGATTCAACCAGCGGCAGAAAGCCGTAGCGGCGTGCGAGCGCCAGCCATTGGGCTTCGCGGCTGACGACGATGCCGCCGGCAATGCCCGCCGACGGCGCGGCAAGCTGGACGGTTGCCAGCACGTGGTGCAGCAAGCGGCTGACAAGGCGCGCGCGGCGGCGTTCGTCCAGCACGTCGGCGAGCCGCGATTTGGCGAGCGCGGCTCGCTTGGCGGGCACAATCACCCAGAGGTCAGACATACTCCATGCGCTCCAAAATCTGTTGCGCCAGGCGCTGGCGGTCTTCGCGTGTTTGCATGAGCGTGTCGGTGACGATGACATGCATGCCCAGCGCTTCGATGGCGTCGCGCTGGTCGGCGTCGCGTTCATCCAGCACGAAATGGCTCACCAAGCCGGCGTAGTGGTGCGCCACGGCGAGCGCCGAGGGTTCTTGCTCCAGTTCGCGGAACATTTTGGCGGCGGGACCTTTCACCGCTTCGCCGCCAATGATGGGAGAAACCGCCACGATGGGAACGGCTTGCGCCCAGAGACGTGCGCGCAGGTTTTCCACCGCCAGAATGGGGTCAATGCTGACGAAGGGGTTGGATGGGCAGATGATGACGATGTCGGCTTCTTTCAGCGCGCTTTTGACTTCGGGCGTGAGGGTGGCGCGTTCGATACCGCGGAACATGATGCTTTGCAGCACCGGTTCGCACCGCCGCGCCACAAAGTACGTTTGAAAATCCAAAACCCCTTCGTCGGTATGGACGATGGTACGCACGTCGTCGTCGGTCACCGGCAGAAGGGTGGCTTCGATACCCAGGGCGCCCGTGAGCCGTTGGGTGATTTCGGTCAACCGCATGCCTTGACGCAACCAATGCGAGCGCAAGATGTGCGTGGCGGTGTCTTTGTCGCCCAGTTTGAACCAGGGCGATTCTCCATAGGCGGCGAGCATGTCCAGCATGGCGAACGTGTCATCTTTGACGCCCCAGCCCGTGGTGGGGTTGGCGACGCCCGCCAGCGTGTACATGACAGTGTCCAGGTCGGGGCAGATGCGCAAGCCCCAGAGTTCGAGGTCGTCGGCGACGTTGCCAATGATGGTGAGACGCTCACCACAGTGGTGATACAACCCGTCGGCGAGTTTTGCGCCGCCGACGCCACCGGCAAGCGCGACAATGTGGCAGGTCTCCGTGCTCATTGGCTTCTCCCATGCGTTGGTTGGGCTGGCATTCTACGCCTCATCGTACCAGCGTGTCAAAGTGCTGACAGGGTGGCGCGGTCGGTCGCGACCGGTGTTTGCCGGCCACCCCAGCGTGATGAGGGCTTGGGGTTCCCACGTTTCCGGCAGATGCAGAGTGTCGCGCACGGTTTGGGGGCAGAAGAGCGGCGCGCAGAGCCAGCACGCCCCCAGCCCCGCGGCGTGTGCGGCAAGCAGCAGGTTCTGGCAGGCAAGCGCGACGCTTTGCGCCGCCATGAGCCACTCATTGCGCCGGCGGTGTTCGTCGGGGTAGGTGTCCATGTCTTCCATGGTCAGGCAGGCGAGGATGAGCACCGGTGCGGTGCTGATGCGGGCGCGCGAACGGGCGACGATGCGCTCGGCTTCATCCACGGGCACCCCGTCGGCGAGCAAATCGCGGCGGAAGGGAACCGCCATGGCGTCGGCGAGGCGACGGCGCATGTCGCCGGTGATGACCGCCCAGCGCCAGGGTTGGCGGTTATGGGCGGAAGGCGCGCGCCCGGCGATGGCGAGCAAGCGTTCGATGAGGGCGCGCGGGACGGGTTCGTCGCGATAACGGCGAATACTGCGCCGTGAGCAGGCCAGCGCTTCAAACGTGTTCAGACGGTCTTCGTTCATGCGTGTTCCTTCGGTGCTGTGCTCCGGCATGGCGTTTAGCGGAACAGGTCGAGTTCGCGGGGGCGCACCAGTTGGCGGGCGGTGGCCTGTTCGTCTGGTTGGTAGTGTGCCCCGCGGATGAGCACTACCGGGCGCCCTTGTGCGGTTTGCCCTTGCAACAGGCTGGCGGCCGCCGCCAGTTCGTCGGCGGTGGCGATTTCGCTGGTCTGCATGGTGTAGCCGAAGAGGTCTTTTTCGCCGCGCAGGTCGCTTACCGGTGCCAGCCCGGCGACGCCGATCGCGACGCCCATTGCCCCGATGCGGAAGGGTCGCCCGTGGGTGTCGTTGATGATGACGGCGATGGTTGCGCCGGTGGCTTCTTGCAGGCGTTGGCGAATCATGCGGGCGGAAGCGTCGGGGTCTTTGGGAAGCAGAAGCACGTAGTCGTCGCCGTCGTCGCCCTGCTGGACGTTGCTCCGGTCAATCGCGGCGTTGGCGCAAATCCAGCCGTGGCGATGCTCGGCAATCACCAGGCCGGGGCGTGTGCGCACAATCTCGCGCGATTCGCGCAAAACCAGTTCCAGAAAGCGGGGGTCTTTGCCGGTTTCACGCGCCAGCGCGTCGGCTTCGGGCGATGGTACAACGTCCGCCAGGCGGATGAGCCGCCCTTCGGCTTTGGAGACCACCTTGTGCGCCACCACAAGCACGTCGCCGTCTTGCAGGGTGAGGCTGTTGGCGGCGAGCGCGTCCAGGATGAGGGCGGGCAAGTCGTCGCCCGGTTGCACCAGTGGGAAGCCGTCCAGGGCGGTGATGGTGATGTGCGCGGGCATGGGTTATGCCTCGTCGGGGCGCGGGATGTTGGTGATGCGGATGCCCGCGCCTTTGGATTTGTAGCGCTTGTTGATGCCGATGAGGATGGGCGTCAGCCCTTCGACAACGACGGCGTTTTGGAGCGGTCCCGCATGCAGCCCGACCATGCCGGCGGCGTGCGCCAGTTGGATGACGGTTTCGCGGGCGTCGGGGTCGTCGCCGCAGACCAGCACGTCACAGTTGACGTCGGCGTCGAGGTCTTGGAGTTTGTGCGCTGAGACGTTTTGGAAGGCGGCGACCACGCGCACGTTTTCCCCCAGCAGGGCTTGCGCTTGCTGCGCGGCGGAGCCGCCTTCGGGGATGAAGACGCGCGTGACGTGGGGCGGTTGCAGGGGGACGGTGCAATCCACCACGATTTTGCCCTGCACCTGCTCGCGAATGCCTTCGAGGGTGGACTTGTGGGCGCTGTACGGGACGGTGAGCACCACGATATCGCCGGCGGCGGCGGCTTCGGTGTTGGGCAAGCCGCGCAATGTGCCGCGGGCGCGCTCGCCGAGGGCGGCGCGCAGTTCTTCGGCGCGGGTGTGGGCTTTTTCAGCCGAGCGCGAACCGATGATGACGGTGTAGCCGGCGGCAACCCAGCGCATGGCAAGCCCCGATCCTTCGGCGCCGGTGCCGCCAATGATGGCAATCGTTGGCATTGACATGGTTGGTACTCCTGTGGGATTGGTTGGCAACGCAGGTGGGCACGATTGTACCCAAAAGAAAAGGCGAGGCAATGCCTCGCCCTTCTGGTGTGCGTTGCGCCATCAGTCCACTTCAAAAATGCAGTGGTCGCTCCCGCTAGCGACGCAGGCGGTTTCGCGCACCTTCACGGAGCGCCCCAGCGCCGCTTCGAGGAAGCCCGCCATGTAGCCGGCGATGGGGTGGCAGACGGGCTTTTTGCTTTGCATTGTGCCGGCGAGTGCGGAATTGTACACATGGACGCGCAAGGTTCCGTCTGTGCGTTCCAGTTCGGCTTGCCCCCAGCCGGAATGGTTGAAGCCAATCAGCGCCGCCCGGAGCAAATCTTCGCCGCTCAGTCCCAGTTCGTTTTGCAGAATAGCCACACCTTGCTCACCGGCTTTCTTGCCGGCATTGTAGAGAATGCCGCCCAGCCCAAAGCCGGCCATTTTGAAGATGTTTTCGTAAAGGGTAGCCAGCCCATCGCGGGCGAGCAGGACGGAGTGGGATTGAATGAGGTCGCGGATTTGTTGTTCGTTGATTGTGGTGCTCATGGGGAATGCTCCTTGGTTGGTTGGGTTTTTAGGTAGCAAAACTTTTCTATATAGTGGTTGAATTCCTGTATTTGTTGTTCATCAAAGTCTTCAAAGTATTTGTCGGGTTGAAATTCTTTTATAATGTAGGCTGTGGCTAGGATTATTGGAGGTATTTTCTTATCTTTAGGTGTGAATTTTTGTGTTTGACGTGCTAACGCAATAGTGAGACGTAGATAGTTGATGAATTTTTTGATGCGTCTTGGGTTACTGTTTATGATGTCAGGATCTTGGCAGATTTTTGAGATAAGTTCTTTATGGGTTTCCAGGAATGTTGATAAAGTATATTGTTTTTCGTTGTTTTCACTAGGCTTTTGACCAGGCGTTGGTTCTGGTTCTTGACTATTGTTTTCACTAGGCTTTTGACCAGGCGTTGGTTCTGGTTCTTGACTATTGTTTTCACTAGGCTTTTGACCAGGCGTTGGTTCTGGTTCTTGACTATTGTTTTCACTAGGCTTTTGACCAGGCGTTGGTTCTGGTTCTTGACTATTGTTTTCACTAGGCTTTTGACCAGGCGTTGGTTCTGGTTCTTGACTATTGTTTTCACTAGGTTCTTGGACAGGCGTTGGTTCTGGTTCTTGACTATTGTTTTCACTAGGTTCTTGACTGGTGTTTGAAGTAATCAGAAGAGTTTCGATGTATAGTTCTATATCTTTTGGCTTCGGGATTTGAATGCTGATTTGTATGATTTTCTCAAGGTATTCATTTACGAAACTTGGATCTTTTTGGATTATTTTTTCATGTTGAATCTCAATTTGTTTCTTTATTTTTTCTTCATCAATACCTAATATAAAAATACAATTTTCGTTGTACAGGATTTGATTAATAGCTTCAAGTGTTTGAATAATATTTTCAGGTTTGCATCGATCAAGATCATCAATGAAAATAACAATTTTACTCTTTTCTGTCCCCTTAACTTTTTTAAGTAAATCAACTATGTTATTAAAATCCTTGTTAAATACATTTACAAATTCTAGATGGTCTTCGTATTTGTTTTTTGTGTATAATTTTATCTTTTGATAAAAACTTTTGGTTAATTCAAAATAATTCGAAATTGGATCCTGCGAAAGCAAATTAGCGCCTAAAACTATTAAAAATGAATAAAGTAATATATAAAAATATGTTGTATAATTATCACTAATTATATCAGGTATATTGGTATAAATAAAATATATATCGCAAGCTAAAAGCGTTATAAATAAAAGTATAAAAAAATCTGAAATTAGCTTATATTTGTTAGTTTTTAAAGAATGACAAATAACTTTCTCGTAATATGGACATAATCCTAATCCCTTGTAGATTTCAGATTCCACTTCTAATGCCAGAGCTGCCCAAACTGACTCCTTTGAGTTATGTTTCCAGGCATCAAACCAGACGGTGATAGCGTCTTTCTCTTTCAAGTCCCTTTGCGCGTCTTTTTCTTCCAAGTCCCTTTGCAATTGACGCATAAAAGATGTTTTGCCAGATCCCCAAGGTCCATTAATAGCTATCACAAAGGGACCCTTGGTGCCTTCATCTAAAATGAAATCTCTTAGCGCCTTTTTATAATCCTCAAATCCCAATGTGTCATGCAACGAATATGTGTCAGCATGAAGTCTGTTACCTAGATGCAAATCTAGGTTTTTTTCATATTTGATTTGAAATTCGATAAAATCTTTGCAAATTTTATCAATTTTATTTTTTGCTTTAACTTCTATTTCCTTAATATCATTTTGGGTTAGTTTAGGTTTAGATGTAATAGCATGGTAGATTATTTGAAGAGTAAGAACCTGATATGTTCTTAAAGAGATAATATTTTTTTCGATATTTTCTGTTGGAATCTTATTAATAAGCTTTATTAAAAAAATAATTCTCTCCTTCCGTTCCATTTTGTTTTCCTTCCAAAACGTAACCCATTCCTCCCAAACATCACCTTCGCCTAGGGATGCATTAGTCTCTAGGGATGCATTAGTCTCTAGGGATGCATTAGTCTCTAGGGATGCATCAGTCTCTAGGGATGCATTAGTCTCTAGGGATGCATCAGTCTCTAGGGATGCATTAGTCTCTAGGGATGCATTAGTCTCTAGGGATGCATTAGTCTCTAGGGATGCATTAGTCTCTAGGGATGCATTAGTCTCTAGGGATGCATCAGTCTCTAGGGATGCATTAGTCTCTAGGGATGCATCAGTCTCTAGGGATGCATTAGTCTCTAGGGATGCATCAGTCTCTAGGGATGCATCAGTCTCTAGGGATGCATCAGTCTCTAGGGATGCATTAGTCTCTAGGGGTGCACCAGTCTCTAGGGATGCATTTGTCTTTGGAGATTGATTAGATTTTTTTCTTTTTAGTTTATCTATTCTATTATCTATTTTTTCTAATATACTATTATCTATTTTTTCTAATATATCTGAAATAAACTTCCTTTTATATTCAGGTAAATCATGCTCTTTTTTTCTATAAAAATTTCTGCAATCCTCAAGATATGTTTCGAATTCAAATCCTGCAATAAATTTCTCAACACTTTCTTCGTTGCTTGAAAAATAAATATACAACACTAAAACATATTTTTTAAGCCAATCTTTTTGTTTACTAAGATTTATACTTTTATTTTTAATAGTTTCTACATACTCTCCTATCTTTTTGTCTCCCACTTCCACTATCTCTTCAGCAGTAAATCCTCTTTCAAACCAGTTATCGGACATAACCACTGCCCCCATGGTTGCAGGTTGTTTTTATTTAATCATTATATGTAGATATAAAAGGAAGTCAAAGATTTAAACCACTTCTTCGACCCTCCCTCACCACGAACAGACGAAAAAACACTTCGTGACACATCATCGCCATGTGGATCAACTCGCTGCGATTGCGCGCGCCTAACTTGCGGTAGAGGTGCTTGAGATGGGTGCGGACGGTTGTGATGGAAATGCCCAAAACCCGCGCGATTTCCTGATTGCTTGCGCCGTGTCCCAGGATGGCGAGCACCTGTTGTTCGCGCTTGGTCAGCTGCGCGAAGGGGGAAAATTCGGGCGGCGCAGTGAGGGAAGGCGCAAAAGGCAAGTTCAGCAGAGCGGCGGCGTGACGGTCGAGAAAAGTGTGCCCATTGGTGATCAGGGTGAGTGCGGCACAGAGTTCGTGGGGGTGGGGCCAGGTGGTAAAGCAGCCGTTGGCGCCCTGGCGAAGTGCGTCGGGCACAATGGCAAGCGGGGCGGCGACCAGGAGCAGAGGGGCGTTGAAATGTGTTTTGATGGCGCTGATATCGAGTGAATGGGCTGGGGAGTTGTGATCGAAAGCGAGAATGATCGTGTGGGCCGAGGCGTTGGGCAAAGGGCGATGCGGTGAGAGGCAATGTGTGGCCACGAGTGTCATCTCATGGGAAGAGCGCTCAAGCAGGTGAAGCGCCTGGTTTTCCGCTTCGGGGGTTGTGGCAAGCAGAATGAGGTGCATGGCTACACTCCTTGTATGTGGTTGAATTGAGGTTGGTTCCAGCGGAGCGCGTCGTACACGCGAGTGTGGAAAGCCGAAAATCAATAGGTGTTGATGTGTGTGAATTTTATCACTTGCGGCGCGAAGTATATCGCTATTGAACGGTCTGTCAACCATGCCAAGGCGGGCGTATGCTCCAGATACTGGGGGGGAGAGGAGAAAAAATCCTCGAAAAATCCTCGGAAAAGAGGATAGACAGAGGGGGATGGAAGGGCTACACTGGCCGGGCGAAGGCACTATCGCTGAGTCTATCAGTCGACGAGAAGGAGCGATGTATGCAGCGACAAGTGAGGTATGTCTGGGTGCTTGTGTGGGTGCTGGTCAGCCTGGTGGGTATAGGGTGCCAGGCGGCGGTGAGTAGTGAAGGCGCACCAGTGGCGGATACGGGGGCGACACGCGGCGGTGAAGTGGCGTCGTCCTCTGTGGCGGTCACGCTTAGCCCAACGGCGGCGTTGACGCCAACGGAGGCGGTTCCTCCAAGCCCGACGGCGCTTCCCACGCCAACCGTTCCGCCGGCGACGCCCACACCTGTGACGATTGACGATGTGAGTGTGGGGTTGTGGGAGAAGTTTCCCGCGGAGATTGCTGGGCAGTTGACGTTTTCGGATACAGCCCCCATGTATGTGCAGTTGAGCGGCGATGTGGTGTATTTTACACCAGGCAATCCGGGGCATGGCGGGGTTTCACGGTACAACATTCAAACGGGGGAATTGGAGCAGGAGATAGTGGCTCCGCTTTTTGAGACCAGCGAGATTGCGTTCGGCAAGGCGCGGAATGGATGGGTGCTGTTGTATGATGTTGGGATGTTCGAGGAGGAGTTTCCGTGGGTTGTGCGTGTTCTACGTGAAGAGACGGGCGAGGTGTATGACGTGTTGGCGGTGTCGGACAGGTCGAGTTGGCCGGGGCCGGCGTATGATTTTGATGGGCGTACAGTGGCGTTGGCGTATTACGTGGATGATGAAGAGGCTAATTGTGGGCCTGTGTATCTGATGACGGTTGAGGTAGAGAGTTGGGAGCAACAGATTGTAGAGACACATTGTGACTATTATGGTCCCTTTTTGTGGTGGGTTGTTGCGGTAGAGGGAGATATTCTGGTGGGGCAGAAGAATTTTCCGGATAGCGAGGGAGGTGGGAGTACGTTGCAAATGTTTGAGCGGGATGCGGAAGGGAAGTGGGTGCCGCGGGATTTTCCGGTTCATCTGCCTTACGGGAGCATGCCACGGTTTTTTGGGGATTGGCTTGTGTGGAAGGATGCCAACAACTGGGTTGCGTCGTCGCGGTTGCGCTTGTACAACTGGAAGGACCAGCGGGAGTATAAAGTGCATTTCGAGACATTGGTGCCTGAGACGGTCCAAATGTGTGGTGATTGGTTGTTGTGGAAGGCGGTTGAAGCGGGTGGCGAGAGTTTGCGGCTCTACAACCTGAAAACGGAGCGATATTACCGGCTGTACACGCCTCGGTTTATTGGTGATTATAAGTGCAATGAAAAGTGGCTGGTCTGGAGCGAAGGAGAAGACAGCCCTGGTTACCCGCGTGACAAATATGGGCTACCGCTCTGGTGGGTATGGGTCAAGTGGGCGCCGATGCCGTCGTCGTGAATCCGTGTGGAAGGAGAAAACGCCCCCGGTCAGCGGGGGTGTTTTTGTGTTGGCGAGCGGTCTACGAGGACAAACACTAGGTCGGTGACGTTCGTTCCCGTGGGGCCGGTGACGATGAGCGCGTGAGCGGTGTGGTCTGTCAACCATGCCAAGGCGGGCGTATGCCCCAGATACTGAGGGGGAGAGGAGAAAAAATCCTCAAAAAATCCTCGGAAAAGAGGATAGACAGAAGGGGATGGAAGGGCTACACTGGCCGGGCGAAGGCACTATCGCTGAGTCTATCAGTCAACGAGAAGGAGCGATGTATGCAGCGACAAGTGAGGTATGTCTGGGTGCTTGTGTGGGTGCTGGTCAGCCTGGTGGGTATAGGGTGCCAGGCGGCGGTGAGTAGTGAAGGCGCACCAGCGGCGGATACGGGGGCGGCACGCGGCGGTGAAGTGGCGTCGTCCTCTGTGGCGGTCACGCTTAGCCCAACGGCGGCGTTGACGCCAACGGAGGCGGTTCCTCCAAGCCCGACGGCGCTTCCCACGCCAACCGTTCCGCCGGCGACGCCCACACCTGTGACGATTGACGATGTGAGTGTGGGGTTGTGGGAGAAGTTTCCCGCGGAGATTGCTGGGCAGTTGACGTTTTCGGATACAGCCCCCATGTATGTGCAGTTGAGCGGCGATGTGGTGTATTTTACACCAGGCAATCCGGGGCATGGCGGGGTTTCACGGTACAACATTCAAACGGGGGAATTGGAGCAGGAGATAGTGGCTCCGCTTTTTGAGACCAGCGAGATTGCGTTCGGCAAGGCGCGGAATGGATGGGTGCTGTTGTATGATGTTGGGATGTTCGAGGAGGAGTTTCCGTGGGTTGTGCGTGTTCTACGTGAAGAGACGGGCGAGGTGTATGACGTGTTGGCGGTGTCGGACAGGTCGAGTTGGCCGGGGCCGGCGTATGATTTTGATGGGCGTACAGTGGCGTTGGCGTATTACGTGGATGATGAAGAGGCTAATTGTGGGCCTGTGTATCTGATGACGGTTGAGGTAGAGAGTTGGGAGCAACAGATTGTAGAGACACATTGTGACTATTATGGTCCCTTTTTGTGGTGGGTTGTTGCGGTAGAGGGAGATATTCTGGTGGGGCAGAAGAATTTTCCGGATAGCGAGGGAGGTGGGAGTACGTTGCAAATGTTTGAGCGGGATGCGGAAGGGAAGTGGGTGCCGCGGGATTTTCCGGTTCATCTGCCTTACGGGAGCATGCCACGGTTTTTTGGGGATTGGCTTGTGTGGAAGGATGCCAACAACTGGGTTGCGTCGTCGCGGTTGCGCTTGTACAACTGGAAGGACCAGCGGGAGTATAAAGTGCATTTCGAGACATTGGTGCCTGAGACGGTCCAAATGTGTGGTGATTGGTTGTTGTGGAAGGCGGTTGAAGCGGGTGGCGAGAGTTTGCGGCTCTACAACCTGAAAACGGAGCGATATTACCGGCTGTACACGCCTCGGTTTATTGGTGATTATAAGTGCAATGAAAAGTGGCTGGTCTGGAGCGAAGGAGAAGACAGCCCTGGTTACCCGCGTGACAAATATGGGCTACCGCTCTGGTGGGTATGGGTCAAGTGGGCGCCGATGCCGTCGTCGTGAATCCGTGTGGAAGGAGAAAACGCCCCCGGTCAGCGGGGGTGTTTTTGTGTTGGCGAGCGGTCTACGAGGACAAACACTAGGTCGGTGACGTTCGTTCCCGTGGGGCCGGTGACGATGAGCGCGTGAGCGGTGTGGAGCGCATGATAACTATCGTTGTTGTCGAGCGCACGGCGTGGGTCTATACCGGCGGTGCGTATGGCTTGCGCTGTTGCGCCGTCCACCACGCCCCCGGCGGCTTCTGTTGGACCATCGCCGCCGTCGGTGGCAAATGTGGCAATCAGCAGGCGCTCCCATCCTTCAATAGCAAGCGCCGCGGCTAACGCCAACTCCTGATTTCGTCCGCCTATCCCATTGCCCCGTACCGTAACCGTCGTTTCGCCCCCCAATATCAGGCAAGCGGGCGTGGGCAAAGGCGTATCGTACCGGGCAATCTGTTGCCCCAGTGCGGCGACAACGCGCCCAACTTCGCGTGCTTCGCCCTGCAAGAAAGTGGTGAGCACTTCGGCATGCCAGCCTGCACGCCCTGCTTCCTCGGCGGCGGCTTGCGCTGCGTCGGCGTTGCGGGCGATGAGGTGATTGCGCACGCGCTCGAAGAGAGGGTCGCCCGGTTTGGGCGTTTCTGGAAGATGACCGGCACAGCCCGCGTTCAGGTGGTGGCGCACAGCGGGGGGCACGCGCTCCCACAGGTCGTAGCGTTCCAAAACGGCTTTGGCGTCGGCGAACGTGGTGGGGTCGGGGACGGTGGGACCGCTGGCGATGACGTCCAGGTCGTCGCCGACAACGTCGCTGATGATAAGCGTTTCCACATGCGCGGGGGCGGCATGGCGCGCCAGTTGCCCCCCTTTCACCGCTGAGAGGTGCTTGCGTACCGTGTTGAGTTCGTGAATGGTGGCGCCTGAGGCGAGCAACAGGTCGGTGGTTTGTTGCAGGTCGGCGAGGTGCAATCCAGGGGCGGGGGCGACCAACAATGCTGAACCGCCGCCCGAAACCAGCACCAGCACAAGGTCATCGGGGCGGGTGTCGGCAAGCAGGCTCAACATGGCGTTGGTGGCGGCAACACCGGCTTCATCAGGGACGGGGTGGGCGGCTTCACGCACACGAATGCGCCCAATCGCGGGAGCGGTGGCGTGCCCATATTTGGTGATGACTAGCCCATCGGTGATGAGGTCGCCCGCTGTTTCGTGCACTGCAAGCGCCATACGGGCGGCGGCTTTCCCCATGCCAACCACAAAAAGCCGTGTGGGCGCTTCGATCGTGTACGTCTGTGCGCCAACAGTGAGGTGCTTCCCATCACGGTGAAGAACGCGGTGCACAGCCCGCCGTGGTTCTACGGCGTCGAGGGCGGCTGTGATGAGGTGCGGCAAGAGTGTTCGTGCGTCCATCATGCGCTTCCGCGTGCTCTTCATGTTTGATGGCGGGGGCGGTATGGCGTGCTAGATTTGCGGCGGCGGCAAAATGTGCTCGCGTTGCAAAGCCGTGCGAATGGTTTCCAACTCGGCTTCGGCGGCTTGCTCGCCCAGTTCCACCAGTCGGTCCACTTGGCTGAAATCGAGGCTGTGGTCGGCGAAGACGTGCGGATGAATGAAGACGTCCGCCATTTCAATCTGCTTGGTGATGATTTTGCGTTCCACAGTGTTGATGAGCCGCGAAATCGTTTGCAGCAAGTTAGGTTTCTTCTCGAACGAGGGCAAGTCGGGGTCGGTCTCGGTGTGCACAACGCTCGAACCGATGACGATATTGGCGCCCCGCTCACGCAGAACGCTCACAGGAAGCGGATTGACGACAGCGCCGTCCACAAAGAAACGCTCCTGATAGCGCCAGGGGTCGGCAATGACGGGAATACTCACACTGGCGCGCACGGCGTGGGCAAGCGAGCCGCGCTCGAAGATAATTTCTTCCCCCGTTGCCAAATCCGCCGCAACGATGTAGAGCGGTATGCGTGTATCGGTGAAGGTTTTGCCTTCAAACCAGGCTTCCAGCAGTTGGTAGGCTTTGTGCCCTTTGATGAGCCCGCTTGTCGGGGGGAGATTGATGTCCCAGTTGCGCCACGTGTTGACTTTGGGCAACGTTTTGACGAACTCGGCGAGTTCGTCCGGTGTGTAGCCCAGGGCGTAGAACGCCGCGACAAACGCGCCGCCGCTGGTGCCGGCAAGCATATCAATGGGGACACCCTCGCGCTCTAACACACGCAACACCCCAATGTGGGCAAGTGTTTTACTGCCGCCGCTCGACAGCGCGACCCCCACCTGCCGCTCGGTGACGACGCGGGCGGTGTGGAGAATGTCCCTTTTGTCGTTGGTGATGATTGCCAAATCACGGTTGCCGTGCAGCGTGAGCCAGGTTGGTGCGCCCCCGATGGACACCACGTGGTCGGCAAGTTGGACGGACTTTTGGGCAACCGGGGTCCATTGGTCGGGCAAAAGCAGCAAGACGTGCCCATACTCTTCCAACAGGCGGCTGACGGCGTCGGTGAAGGTTTGCGGTTCATAGTCGTCAATGTTGAGCGAAACCAACACCGCCACCGGCTTGTCGGCGGTTTTGGTGTAGTATTCCGGCAGGCGAGGAATGTTGCGCGTACTCGGCAGCGTGACCAACGCGGCGGAAGCGCCGGCGTAGTGGGCGACGGCTTCGGCGAATTGCGCCAGCGCCTGTTCGTCAATCCCCCAAATGGCGGTGACGGGTTTTTTGCGGGGGGGCGCTGATTGGTGGCTGGTGCGCACCAGGCGTTGCCCGATTTCGCGCGTCATGTGGAGCGCAAGGTGCGGATGCTCCGCCAGCAAGGCGTCGAAATCTTGTTTGTGCAGGCTCAGCAGTTCAGCGTCAATAATCACACGCAAGGTGGCGGAGCGTGGTTGTTCCAGCAGAAGGGCGATTTCGCCGACGAAACTCCCCGGTCCGAGATAGGCGAGCACTTCGCCGGTTTCTTCGGAGAGCACGGCGACCTGCCCGGTTTCGACGATATACATGGCGTCGCCAATGTCGCCCTGGCGAAAAACAACAGCCCCCTGAGGATAGCGCCGCCGCTGCATGCGCGCCGCCAGTGAAGCCACAACCTCTTCGGGCAATTCCCGAAAGAGGGGAATCTCACGCAGGGCTTGTATGCGTTTGAGAAGGGTATGTTCAGCGCTCATGGTTTGAGATTGTAGAAGAAGTTGTGCAAGGATGCAATTTTAAAAAGCAAAGCAAGCATTTCAATAAACACGTATTCAGTTTTTAACATTCCAGGGTTGCCCGTGTCGGTCTGGTGGCCAGGGAAGCCCCAGCAACGCGGCAACCGTGGCGGGAATGTCTATCACGCGCGGGTCGGTGTCGGTGTCGCCGGCGAGTTTGTCTTGCGCCGGCAATCCGGCGAAGAGCACCCAGCCCTGCATGCGCGCTGTATCGGGCATGTAGCCGGCGGCGCCGTACACGGGGGAAGGTTCAAACAGGTTGGGTGAACGTGTAAGCACAAAGCGGTAGCCGGGTTTGAGTTGGACGAAGAGCCCCTCGCGCGTTGAAGGACGCCAGAGCGCCGTTTGGACGAGCGATTCATCGGAGAGCATGAGCGCAACGGGCGATTCACCGGTGCGGGGGTCGCTCAGGGCGTTGAAGCGCGAGCGCAGTGTCGCGCGAAAAGCGGCGGGGTCTTCGGTGCCAAACAGCGGCCAGAACCAGGCATGCCCGTCTTCGTAGGCGAACGTCAGCCGCATGTGTGACCAATCGGGGCTGCCGTCGTCCAGGCGGGCAAGGAAGCCCCACGTGGTGAGCAGGGCGGTCAGGTTGAGTTGGGTGTGTACGGGGGCGTAGCCGTGGGGCGAAGCCAGCGCCAGGGTGCTGGTGCTCAAATCCACGTGCGGCACAAGCGTGCGCAGTGCGTTTTCCAGCGTGGCGGCGGCATGTTCGCGGCGGGCTTGCAGGGCGGCGGCGTTCTCAGGCGACCAAGCGTATTGTTCGGGATTGACCAGCAGGAAGAGCGGTTCGGTTTGCTGAAAGAGCGGCCACACGCTCATCAGCAGGTCGGGTTGCATTTCAGCCCACACAAAGGCGCTCACCTGCGCCAGCCAAGTGGTTTGGCGCTCCGCCATGTGGAGCACGTCGTCGGCGGTGAGATGGCCTTGCAGGTAGGCGTCCTGGTCGGCGTTGGGGGGGTAGAAGCCGAATTGCGAAAGCAGGGCGTCGGCGAGCGCCGGTGAAGAGGCCTCGAAGCGGACGCCTTCACTGACGTAGATGGTCAGGTGCTCGGCGTCGAGCGCGGCCAGTTTGAGGTCAACGCCGGTGTTGTCGGCAACCAGCAAACCGCTCCATGGCGCGTTGCGTGTGAGACGTGCGGTTTCGGGTCCTACATGGCGGTCGGTGTCCACCAGGACGGTATCGAATGCGGCGGTGTCGTCGTCGCTGGTGTCGAGCGCCAGCAGGAAGAGCGTGGCGGTGTCGCGCCCGTTGCGTTGCAGGGTGAGTGTGGCTTCGCGCGCCGGTGTGAAGGTGGGCGGTGCGCCGTCCCACGGCGGTGCGGCGGCGAGCGGCACGGTCTCCCACGCGGGGTCGGAGAATTTGGCGGTTTGCGCCACCCAAATGGTGGGCATGGGTGGGTCGAATTGATGCGGCCAGCCAATCACTGCGGCTTGCTTGCCTTCTTCTTCGGCCATATGCCAGAGCGTTGAGGTACTCAGGACACCCACGTCGAGAAAGCGGTTGAGCGCCGAATGCTCGGCGGGCAAAGCGCCTGTGGCCAGGCTGGCAAGGCTGGGCGCGGGGAGCGGCGGCTGAATGGGCGCGGCGGGGGCGGCGATGAAGCGCTCGGCGAGTGTGTCGAGCGTGGGGGCGGCGGCGCGCCACATGGGCATGTCTTCGGGCGTCAAACCGGGCAGGGCGATGAAGAGGGCGCGGGGTGCCGTCGGCGCTGTGGGGGCGATGCGGGCGGCGGGGGTGGGCAAGGGCGTGGGCGTGATGGGGGCGGCTGTTTGCCCCGCGCATGCCGCCAGCAGGAAAAGCAGCAACAGCAGACCTGGCAGGCGCTTCATGGCGTGTGGTCGTCGGTCAGATGACGTGCGAGCGTGTGCAAAATCGCCTCGTGGATGTGCCCGTTGGTGGCGACTGCGCCACGGTGCGCCGTCGTCCAGGGGGCGCCGGTTTCATCGGTCAGCATGCCGCCGGCTTCGCGCACCAGAAGCCCGCCTGCGCCCACGTCCCACGGGTAGAGCCCCAGGTTGAAGTAGGCGTCGAGCCAGCCCGCGGCGACGTAGCAGAAGTTGAGGGCGGCGCTGCCGAAACTGCGCGCGGTGTGGCAAACCTGCACCAAATCGGCGAAGGCGTGCGCTACGGCGCGGCGGCGCACCGGTTCGCGCGCCCAATCGGCGCAGATGATGGCGCGTTCGAGCGGGCGATCACTGACAACCAGGCGGCGGTCGTTCGCCCACGCGCCGCCCCCGCGTGTGCCGTAGAACATGATGTCGCGGCGCACGTCGTACACAACCCCCACCCACGGTTCGCCCTGCCACCAGAGCGCGATGCTGACGGCGTAGTGCGGCAAGCCGTAGGTGAAATTGCTGGTCCCGTCGAGGGGGTCAACCAGCCAGGTGGGGATGTCGGTTTGGATGAGGTCGCCCGGCGTGTAGGTTTCTTCACTAAAAATGCGAAAATCGGGGAAGGCTTTGGAAAGGTTGTACTGAATCATCTCATCGGCGGTGGTGTCGGCAATCGTGACGAGGTCGCGCGCGTCGCCCCCTTTGGTCTGCACTTGAAGTTCACCACGGGCGTACGATTGAATGAGGCGACCGGCTTCGCGCGCGGTATCACGCGCCACAGCGAGCGCCAACAGTGGGTTGATGGGCAACGGTTCGGTCATGGTTCGCGTCCTGCGTGTTGGGTTGCTTGATTTAGCGAATGCGTTCGCGGAGAATGCCCAAGGCTTCGTTGGGAATCATGCTTTGGGTGAAAATGCCAATGGCGATATTGGAAAACACCGGTTCAAACTGCTCCCACGTGGTCGTGGTGTGCAGTGAGCGCGTTTCGGGGAGTGCGAGCAGGGCGCGCCGCACGCCGGGGGGCACGCGCTCATCGTTCTTCAACGCTTCAACCGCTTCTTGATGGACGGGCAACAGGTGCGTGCGTGCCGCAAACTCTTGCTGGGCGGTCGGCGTGGTGAGATACCAGCGCACAAAGAGCCAGCCGGCGAGTGTCTGTTCGGGCGTCGTATTCAGCAGCGTGATGGTGGGTCCCCATGCAGGCAGCGGCGGCGCGTCAACCAGTGTGGGGAGCACCGTCGCCGACCAGATGCCGTCTTCTTCTTCATCGCCGAGTTGTGCTGTGCCGACAAGCGCGAACAACGTTTCGCCTTGTGCCACTCGGTCGAAGGGGTTTTGGTCGGTCACGACGTTGAGCATGCCCCGCTCGCCCAACGAGAAGAGAAAGCCCAGAAACGTTTGCAATGTGTCATCGTCGGTTTGCACCTGTTCCACGTTGAGCAAATCCACGCCAAATGTCCAACCAATAGCGACCAACGTGCGGGCGTTGGGTTGGAGCACCAGACAGGGGCGCTGCATTTGTTCCACAAAGGCAAGGCATTGGGCTTCAAGTTCCGCCCAGGTGGCGGGCGGCGTTTCGATGTCCAGGCGGCTCATCATCTCGCGGTTATACGCCAGCACCATCACATCAATGTTGAGCGGCACATGCAAGGCGCCGCCGGGCGTAGTCAGGCTGTTGTTGGGGAAGGCGTTGAGGTACAACGCGTTTTGGTCTTCTTCCGAGAGCGCCCACCGCGGGTTATTAAGGAAGGGGCGGATGGGCGTCAGCATGTCGGCTTCCTGGAGTTCATCGAGCAGGTGGTCCGCCCCGATGACCAATTCGGCATGCTCGTTGGTTTGAATGGTGGCGAGGATGCGCTGTTCCAGCGCCAGCGTATCCGTCGCTGCGTTGAGTTCCACCTGGATCGCCCACGGGTTGGTGGTGTTGAAAGAGTGCACGATGGTTTGCAACGCCTCGGTTTCGCGGGGCGGCAAGGCGTGCCACAGGGTGATGGTGCGCCCCGTGGGGTCAATCGCCGACACCTCGGCGATTTCCGGTTCGGGTGTGACGGACGGCACGGATTGGATGCTCATAGCCGGCGATGGTTCCGCCGCGGACTCGCTCGGTGTGCCCAAGCGCCAATTGCAGGCGCTCAACGTGAGCAGAAACAGGCTGAGTAGAACCAGCCCGTATGTTTTCAAAGGGAAGTGTTCTGGTTTCGCGTTCACTCGTGTTCCCCCCCCTCGTATTTCCCCCGCAGGGTATTGTGGCTGAAAGTGCGCTTTCGTCAACGCCGCCACAACATGCGCCGAATGGCGCGCACGTCCTCGGCGTCGAGCAGGTAGGCGAAAGCGAGATAGACCAGCGCCCCCAAGGGGATGCCCACAAGGGCTTGCCAAGCGGCGGGAAGGTTGACGAGCGGCGGCGTGCGCAGGGCGAACCAGAGTAGCCCGCCCATTCCCACGGCGGCGAGGCTTAGCCGCACGGTGGTTTGAAGCAGGCGGCGCCCCTCGATGCCCCCCATGCGGCGGCGCAAAAGCCAGAGCAGGGCGAGCGCTTCGGCGGTGGTGGCGAGTGTGTTCGCCAGCGCCAAGCCCGCGTGGGGACCGCGGGTGAGGTCGGCGGGGTCGCCAATGATGCGCATGAGCACGACGCTGAGCAGGACGTTCGCGAGCATGGCGACCGTCCCCACCAGGACGGGGGTGAGCGTGTCGTGCAGGGCGTAGAAGGCGCGCGTAAGCATTTCAAAGAGCGAATGCCCGACAAGACCGGGGGCGTAAAAGAGGAGCGCCCACGCCACCACAGCGGTACTGCGGGCGTCGAATGCGCCCCGTTGGAGCAAGAGCGCCACAATGGGCGTCGCCAGCACGAACAAGCCGACGGCGGCGGGCAAGGTGAGGAAGAGCACGCCGCGCAAGAGATGCGTGAGTGTGCGCCGCATGGCGTCGGTTTCGTGGCGTGCGACCTGCGCGGCAAAGGTGGGAAAGGCGGCGGTCGCGACGGCTTGGGCGAAAATGCCTTGCGGCAAGAGCAGGATGAGCCAGGCGTAATTGAGCGCGGAAATGGCTTCGGGGTCGAGGAAACTCGCCAGGGCGGTTGTGACCACGAAGTTGAGTTGCACGGTGGCTTGCCCAAGCACGCGGGGCGCCATCAGTCGCGCGGTTTCGCGCACACCCGGCACGACAACCGGGTCGTGCCAGCCCAATGTTGGGGTGTAGCGGGCGTGCAAGCGCCACAACGCCGGAAGTTGCACCAACAAATGCGCCAGCGCCCCCAGCACAACGCCCCACGCCAGACCAACGATGCCCATGCGCGGCGCCAGCACCAGCGCGCCGAAGATGATGCCCAGGTTGTAGAGCGAGGGGGCAATCGCCGGCAGAAAAAACTGCTCGTGGGCGTAGAGCGTCGCCATGACCAGCCCGCTGAGGCTGAAGACGACCGTCGAAAGCAGCATGATGCGCATGAGGCGCACGGTGAGCAATTGCAGGTCGGGGGGGAAGCCGCGCAGCAGGAACGTGGCGACAATCCAGGGCGCAAACACCGCCGCGACGGTGGTTGTTGCGCCGATGATGAGCATAATCCAATTGGCGACGGCGCTGACAAGCCGCCAGGTGGCACGTTGGTCTTTGCGCGCCAGGTAGGTGGCGAGCGTGGGAATAAACGCCGACCCCAGCGCCCCGCCGGCAATCAGGTTGAAGAGCAGGTCGGGAATGCGAAAGGCGGCGAAGTAGGCGGAGAGTTCCGGCGCGGTGGCGAATTGTTGCGCGATGACCATTTGGCGCAGTAAGCCCAGCGCGCGGCTCGCAAGAAAAGCCGCCATGAGGATGATGGCGGCTCGGGCAACCCGTTGTCCGGTGGATGGGGCTGTGGTGTCGTTCATAGGTGTTCAGCGTTCAGCAACAAGGCGTTGGGTGCATGGCATGGGCGGCTTAGCGCCCTTTCCAGCGGGGTTTTCGTTTTTCCAGAAAAGCGATGAACCCCTCGAACCCGTCTTCGCTGTTGAAAATTTCATACTGGAATTGCGCTTCACGCGCCATGGCTTCTTCCAGCGTGGCGTTGAGCGATTCACGCACGGCGCGTTTGGCGCGCGCCAGCGCCAGCGGCGATTTTTCAGCGAGCATGGCGGCAAACGCGTGGACGTCATCGGCAAACGTGTCGGTCGGATAGACGCGGTTGACCAGCCCAATCTCGTAGGCGCGGTGGGCGTCAATGCGTTCGCCGGTGAAGATGAGTTCCAGGGCGCGCCCCATGCCCACCAGGCGCGGCAAGGTGTACGTGCCGCCGCCGTCGGGCACCAGCCCCACGTTGATGAAGAGTTCGGCGAACGCCGCCCGTTCCGACGCCAGACGCAGGTCGCAGACCAGCGCCAGGTCTAAGCCGATGCCGGCGGCAATCCCATCAACAGCGGCAATGACGGGGCAACGGCTGCGGTGAATGGCTTGGATGGCGGGGGCGTAGGCTTCAGTCAGTGCCTGGTAGGCTTTATCGGGCGTGATGCCCATGCTGAGCGCCGCCTTGATATCGGCGCCGCTGGAAAACGCGCCGCCCGCCCCGGTCAATACGATGACGCGCGTGCCGTCGTCTTCACAGGCTTCCACGGCTTCGCGGATGGCAATCATCGTTTCCGGGTCAACCGCATTCCGAATCTCCGGGCGATTGATGGTGAGGGTGGTAATGTGTCCCTCACGGTGTACAAGCAATTTTTCGCTCATCGTCCTTGCCTCCGATTGGGTTGCGCACGCACGCCTGCACGATACACCAAAGCCGCCAAATTTCAAAGTTTTTGTGCAGGTATCGGGCGCTCAAATTGACAACGCCTGGGGTTTGCAGTATCCTTTTTCGCAAAGCGAACATTTGTTCTGTATGAAACCAGAGGAGTTGCACCATGACACCACGGCGCGCGCGCCAGACGCCCAGCGAGCGGCAAACCGCCATTCTGCGCTTCGTGTACGACTTTCAACAAGCCAACGGGTTTGCGCCCAGCATTCGCGAGATTGGGAAGCAGTGCGATATCTCCTCCACCTCGGTTGTGGATTACAACCTGCGCCGCCTGGAAGAACTGGGCTACATTGAGCGTTCGCAGGAAAAATCGCGCGCCATTCGTCTCACGGAAAAGGCGCTGGAATGGCTGGGGGTTGCGCCCGAAGCGGCTGAGGGCTTTGTGTATGTGCCGCTGGTGGGGGAGATTGCCGCCGGTTTGCCCATTCCTCAGCCGGATGAGATGCCGCCGGAACAGGCTATCGAGGAGCGTGTGCCGATTCAGGCAGACCTTTTGCCGCGCTACGACCCCAATCGGCTCTTTGCGCTACGGGTCAAAGGGGATTCCATGATTGACGCACTGGTGGCGGATGGCGATATTGTGGTGCTGGAACCGGTGGACGAGCCGCACAATGGCGAAATGGTGGCGGCATGGTTGCCCGAAGAAAACGAAGCCACGTTGAAGTATTTTGAGCGCATTGCCCCGCCTGCGCCCGCCCTTGCGCCCACTGCTGTGGACGACGTCGCCCAGCCCGACCCCGACGAGACCCTCGAACATGCACCGCGCCCCTGGGTGCGCCTCATTCCCGCTAACCCGCGCTACACGCCTCTGGAACTCCCCGCCGACAAGGTGCAGATTGCCGGGCGTGTCGTGGCATTATTGCGTGTTTACCGATAACGCTTGCGGGTGAGAATTCTCTTCGGTATACTGTGCATGCCGTATCCGCAAATGTCCACGAACAATCTGCAAGGAGGGAGACCATGGGGCGTCTCAATGCTGGTGTGAAACTCACCTGGCTTGGTCACGCAACATTCCTCATTGAAAGTCCCGGTGGAAAGCGCATTTTGGTTGACCCCTGGGTGGACGGCAACCCCGCTTGTCCCGACACCTACAAAAACGGCGGCATTGATTCACTCGATGTGATGCTCTGCACGCATGGGCATTTCGACCACATTGGCGATGCCGTGCCCATTGCCAAACAAACCGGTTGTACGGTGGTCGGGATTTTTGAACTCATCAATTGGTTGCAATCCAAAGGCGTGCCCCAAGACAACTGCATTCCCATGAACAAGGGCGGTACGGTTGATGTGGGTGGTATCAAGGTGACGATGACGCACGCCGTCCACTCCTGCGGCATTCTGGACGACGGCAAAATCATCTACGGTGGTGAAGCCGCCGGCTACGTCATCGAATTGGAAAACGGCTACCGCATTTACCACGCGGGCGATACGGCCGTGTTTAGCGATATGGCGCTGATTGGCGAACTCTACCAGCCCGACCTCTGCTTGCTGCCCATTGGCGACCACTTTACGATGTCGCCCAAAGAAGCCAACAAAGCCATCCGCTTGCTGAACGCCAAAGCGGTGGTGCCCATGCATTTCGGCACGTTCCCCTTGCTGACGGGCACACCCGACGCCCTGGCCGAGTTGACCAAAGACATTGACGGCTTGCAAATTTTCGCTTTGCAACCGGGCGAAACCCTCGAATAACACAAACGCGGCTGGGGAATTCCCCAGCCGCCTCTTTCTCAACACCTGATACGCATTTGAAGAGCGCCGCGTTTACTGCGTCTTACCCCATTCCGCTCTCGGCGTTTCCACGGCGATACCGTTCGGTTCATCAATCAGCCACGCCAAAGGGATGCGCGCGCCTGGTTTGGTCTGTTGGGTATAGACTTGCACAGCCGGGTCGGCGGATGGCGGCGGTGTCCAGTGCGCCGTTGGCGATGATGGGAACTCAGGCGGCATTAAGAGCACTACAAGTACGATAGCGCCTGCAAAGACGAGGACGGGCGCCGGCACGCGGGGCAAGGTTTCTTTCCGCAGACGCGCCATCAAGCGCTCGTAAGGACGATTCGAGAGATGCTCGTCGCCATACACCGCGTGTAATGAGTCGCGTATCAATTGGTCAAGTGGATCATAAGAACGCATAGGCTTTGATTTTGCAAAAATGTTTTCAGGAGTATAGCATACTTCACTTCTAAATACACGTTTCGACTGAAATCGGTTCACACAACTTCTCTGAACAACCCCCGTAATTTGAAAGGAGTTTCCCCGTGTTAGCCACCGTCTACACCTGTGCGTTGAATGGTCTGGAAGGGCTGCCCATTCGCGTGGAAGTGGATGTCTCGCATGGGCAAGCCGGCATTGTGACGATTGTGGGGCTGCCCGATGCGGCTGTGCGCGAAGCCAAAGAGCGTGTGCGCGCCGCCTTGCTCAACAGTGGGTGTGCTTTCACGCGCCGCCGCCTGACGATCAACCTCGCCCCCGCCGATTTGCGCAAGGAGGGTCCCGCCTACGACTTGCCCATCGCGGTGGGGTTGTTGTTGGCAACGGGGCAGGTGAGCGCCGATGTGGACGATGCGCTGTTTGTTGGGGAACTGTCGCTGAATGGTGATGTGCGGCATGTGAGCGGTATTTTGCCGATTGCCGCCGCCGCGCGCCGTGAGGGGTTCAAGCGGTTGTTTGTGCCCGCGTGTGATGTGGATGAAGCCGCGCTCATTCCTGAAATTGAAGTGTATGGCGTGCCTGACGTGCCGACGCTTGTGCAGCATTTTCATGGCGTCAAACGTATTCCGCGCCGTCCGCCGGTGGTCGCCAATTTGACTGTGCAGGGTGATGACCCGCACTACGTTGATTTTTGCCACATCAAGGGGCAAGAACATGCCAAGCGGGCGCTGGAAGTGGCCGCGGCGGGTGGTCATAACGTCCTCATGAGTGGCCCGCCGGGCGCCGGCAAGACGATGCTAGCGCGTGCCTTGCAGGGCATTTTGCCACGCATGACGCTCGACGAAGCCTTGGCGGTCACCGCCATTTACAGCGTTGCCGACGCCCTCCCCGGCGACGCCCCGCTTGTGCGCCAGCGCCCGTTTCGTGCGCCTCACCACACCATCAGCCACGCCGGGCTGGTGGGGGGTGGACGTTGGCCGCGCCCCGGCGAGATTAGCCTTGCCCATCATGGCGTCTTGTTCCTGGATGAATTGCCCGAATTTGGCGCGCGCAATCTGGAAACGTTGCGCCAGCCGCTGGAAGACAAACAGGTCACCATCAGCCGCGCTCAGGGGGCGCTTACGTTTCCCGCCAACTTCATGCTGGTCGCCGCCATGAACCCCTGCCCCTGCGGCTATTTCAGCGATCCCACGCACGAATGCACCTGTTCACCGCACGCCATCATCCGCTACCAGAAGCGCATTTCGGGCCCGCTTCTCGACCGCTTCGATATTCGCGTGGAAGTGCCACGTGTGGAGTATGAAAAACTCGCCGATGCGCGTTTGGGCGAGCCCAGCCGTGATGTGCGCGAGCGTGTCGAAGCCGCACGGCGGGCGCAGCAGGCGCGGTTTGAGCATTTGCCGCATGTGCATTGCAATGCCGACATGGGACCCGCCGAGTTGCGGCTCTACGCCCAGCTCAAGCCCGATGGGCAACAGCTGTTGAAAATGGCCATGCGCCAGATGAATTTGAGTGCGCGCGCCTATCATCGTGTGCTCAAAGTGGCGCGCACCATTGCCGACCTCGCCGACAGTGATGTCATCGAGACCGTTCACCTTGCTGAGGCGTTGCAGTATCGCGGGCGTGATTGAGACCGCGCGCGACGTTCGCTTGCCGAAAAAAGCCCTGCCAGATGGCGCTCACCTGGCAGGGCTTTGTGTTGGTGGCTATGCGTGCTGGTTAGGGCGCGCACAATTCCACGTCGTCGAAGTAGGTGCGAGTGACGCCGCCAACACCGTCGTTGACTGTGCCCAGATAGATGGTGATGGTTTGCCCGGCGTAGGCGCTGATGTCGCTTTCAAAGAAGAGCCAGGTACGCGCATTTTGCAGCGTGCTCAACAGCGGCACGAAGGTGCCATCGGCCTTGATGATGGCGACGTACTGGCGATCGTTGCCGGGGTTGGGTTCGTATTCGGGGCGATACCAGACGCGCAATGTGGCGGGTTGCCCAGCCGGCAGAGTGACCGTTTGGCGCGCCGAAGAATACCGCACGCCCGGCACATACGTGCCCGCCAACGCGCCCGTCAGGATGCCGCGTTGCCCACTGTGCGCCACGCTGGTGTATTGCGAAGGCGTTTCGTTGTTGGTCAACGCCCAGCCGCTCTCGCTTTCCATGGTTCCGTTGACAATCAGGTTCTTGCACGCCACCGGCGTGGCGGTAGGCGCAACGGTGGGTGTGGGTGTGGCGGTCGGGAGCGGTGTGGGTTGCACCACCGTGGGGGATGGCGTGGGTGTCGGCGTGGGTGTTGGTGTAGGCGGTTTTGACCGCACAATCAGCGGCAGAAAGGCTTGCGGCACCATGTTGGTCGGTGTGGCTGTCGGTGTCTGGATTGGCGTCGGGGTCGGCGTCGCCGTGGGCAGTGGCGTTGCGGTGTGGGTGGGAGTCGGCGTGGGTGTCGGTGTTCCACCGGCGCAGAGTTCCACGTCGTCAAAATAGGTTTGGGTCACGCCGCCGTACCCGTCGTTCATCGTGCCCAGGTAGATGGTGACGGTTTGCCCCGCGTAGGCGCTCAGGTCGGCGGTGAAGAGTGCCCATGTTTGCGTGTTTTGCAACGTGTCCAACAGCGGCACGAATGTGCCATCGGCTTTGATGATGGCGATGTACTGGTGATCGTTGCCGGGTGATGCTTCGTGGAAGGGACGATACCAGACGCGCAGGGTGATGGGTGTTTGCGTGGGCAGTGTGATGGTTTGGCGGGCGGACGAATAGCGCGCCGCAAACGTCAGCATACCGGACGGCAGCCCCGTGAAGATGCTGCGTGCGCCCGAATGCGGCACACCGGCGTAGGACGCGCTCCCTGTTAGGATGGTATCGTTGGTTGTGGTGAAGGTCCAGCCCGTGTCTTCTTCCATCGTGCCGTTGGCGAGCAGATTGGTGCAGGTGGGCGGGGCGACCGTTGGCGGTGCGGGTGCGCCAAACGTGAATGTGCGCGTTTCTTCAACCGTTTGCCCATCGCTGGTGGTGCCGCGCATGGTCAGCGTGTATGTGCCCGCAGGCCAGACGGCGGGGTCGAGTGTGAAGTTGAAGGGGCGCGTATCGTCTTCGTCCACAACTGTGCCGTTGAGCAACATGCTGATTTTGGTGATGGTGGGGCTGGCAATCACTTCCATGTCCAGCCGCGTGGTGAGCATTTCACCGTCCACAGGGCGGCTGAAGTAGAGTTCGGGCGGCATGGCGTGGATGTAGGTTGACATGGTCGCGCGCATATCGTCCAGCCGCGCATACGCCAAATCGCCCGGACAACTGGTTGTGCCGGCGTCGCGGTGCCCCAGCACGCCGTAGGGGAACCAGGTGCCTGCGATAGAGCCGCCGGCGAGGGGGTCTATGCCGTAGCGCTGGCAGCGCGCCGCCACGAAGGATTCAATCGCCGCTTCCGCCGCCGCGGGCAGGGCAATGCCGCCCGCACTGCTCTCAAAATTTCCCAGCACCGAGATGCCCATGCTGCTGTAATTGTAGCCGAGCGTATGCCCACCAACTACGATGTGGCGGTCAATCTCGCCGCCGTAGCGCCCCTGGTAGATACGCCCTTGCTGGTCCACCACAAAGTTGTAGCCGATGTCGCCCCAGCCGCGCGTGACGGCGTGGAAGTAGTAGACCGCACGCACCGCGGCGGCGGGGTCGGGGATGTTGTTGGAGCCGGCGGTGTGGTGGATGAAGACTTTGCGCGGGATGATGTACTCGCGGGGCCAGATTTCATTGCCGTTGGCGTCGAACCGCAAGGATTCATCCGCGCCCCATTCGGCGCGTGAGATGACCACCGGCTCGGTGGTCTCGGCGGCGGACGGCCACGCCATGTCCGCCGCCAGGGGACCGTTGCGCGTGTCCAGGTAGGTGACCGCCAAACCGTCGAAGAGCGCCATGGGAGAGGTGCCGCGGGCTTCGATTTGCAACTGGAACCAGCGCCCTTTGCCCACATAAAAATTGGTGCCCGTGTTGGGCGCACCGTCGGGGGCGTCCAGCCCGTCGCTGGAGAGTTCTTCCCACTCGCTCCACGTCTTCCCGTCCATGCTGGTGCGTACCAGCACGCTCGTTTCAACACCCTCAGGCAGAGGGGTTTCCCACGTCAAGCCGAGCCCTACAAATTCAAAATCGGCTTCGATGGGCGGTGTTATGAAGCGCCCAACACCATCAAAGGGCTGCACGAGTTGCAGCCCTTTGCCTTGAAAGCGAAAGCCCTCGACTTCACCGCCGACGAGCGTGGCGGGGTCGAGACGCCATGTTCCTACGAGCGTGGATGTGGCTGAGCGGGCGGTTGTTGGAAACCCACGGACGAACCCAAAAGCCAGAACCAAAACAGTGAGTGTGAGAAGCGAGCGCCACCGCATACGTACATGCCTCCTGCCGTGTTGTTGGATAGCGCCAGTGTAAGGCAGATGTATGAACGGCGGCTCGTTTTGTCATAGCAACTTTTTGAAAAAACATTCACAGAGTGTCAGCGTATCGGCGCGCGTATCAACGGGCATGTACTGCACCGAAACGCCCCGCCCAGTTTCGCAATCTCGTCATACGCCACTTCGATGACGCGAATACCTTGCTCGCGAAGCCATGTGTTGATGCGTTCGTGGCGGGGGTCGGAAACAACCGTGTCGGGTGAAAGGGAGACCACGTTCGTGCCGAGATGAAATTGTTCATCTTCGGTGACGGCGAAACAGGTGTAGCGCTTTTGCAGATATTCGAGCGCCGACGCTTCGATGGCGTCAGGGTAGATGAGCGCCAAACGTTCGCCAACACGGTTGAAAACAACGTCCAGATGCAGGAACGGCGGGCGCAGCCGCACGCCGCGCACTTCGTAGCGTGTGCCGAAGTGCTCCTGCACCCACGCCAGCCCGCTTGTATCGGTGCGAATGCTCAGCCCCACGTAGATGGTATCGCCGTCGAGCATGATGTCGCCCCCTTCGAGTACGCCGGCGTTGACATGCAGAATGGGGCTTTCAACGCGCGCGAGCAGGGCGTTGAGCGCTTTGGTTTCATGGCGGCGTATCGGTTCTTTCAGCGCCGAAACGACCAGCGTATCGTGGATGACGAACGCCACGTCGCGCGTGAAGACCTGTTGCGGGGAATCCTTGCGCGGCGGCACCCACTCGATCGCGATGCCTTCACGTTCCAGGACGTCCACAAACGCCGCTTGTTGCGCTTTCATGCGGTCAAGACGGGGGGGATCGTACTTGTAGAAGTAGCGTTCGTTTTCGTTGATGGGCGGGGTCATGTACCAGTGGTCAATGGGTCCCAGCAAGACACGCTGCAATTCCCCCACTTCGGAATCGGCAAATACTTGGAAATGGTTAACAGCCGTGTGGCGGTGTGAAGATGATGGCTTCATCATTGTTCGACTCCTTTGTCGCTCCGTCGAAACGATTGCTGTTATGCTTTTTGTTTGACATAACGGTCCAGGAATGCCGCAATGCGCGGGTACGCGTCGAGACGGTTGTTCAAGCGTGCCAGCCCATGCCCTTCATCCTGATAGACCAGGTACTCGACGGGCACGTTGCGGGCGCGCAAGGCGTTCACGATTTGCTCGGCTTCGCTCAAAGGTACGCGGGGGTCGTTCGCCCCGTGAATGACCATGAGCGGCGCGCGAATACGGTCAACATGGTTGATGGGTGAAATGGCTTCGAGAAATTCACGGTCGTGTTCCAGCGAGCCGTATTCGCTTTCGCGCAGTTTGCGCCGCCAGGGACCTGTATTTTCGAGAAAGGTGACGAAGTTGGCAATCCCGACGATGTCCACGCCGGCCGCCCACAGGTCGGGGTAGGTGGTCAGGCCGGCAAGCACCATGAAGCCGCCATAACTGCCCCCCATGAGTGCGATGCGGTTGGGGTCGGCGTTGCCTTCTTCAACCAGCCACTCGTAGGCGGCTTTCAAATCGGCGACGGCGTCCATGCGTTTGCGCACATCGTCCAGGTGGGTGTAGGTGCGCCCGTAGCCTGTACTGCCGCGCACGTTCGGCGCGAGAATGGCGTAGCCTTCGTTCGCCAGGTATTGGATGACCGGGTTGAACGAGGGCACGAACTGGCTTTCGGGTCCCCCGTGAATGTAGATGACGACGGGGTAGGGCGGTTGGGCGTGGCGTGGACGGAAGTAGAACGCCGGAATGGTCAGCCCGTCGAAACTGCGATAGTGCACCCGTTCGGGCGGCGTAAACGCTTCATCATCCAAACCCGCGCGGCTGCTGTTGCTCCAACGTGTGGCGGTGGCGCTGACGGCGTCGGCGACCCAAACGTCCATGGGGCGAGCATAGTTTTGCACGGTGAGCGTGAAGGTGTGGGCGTTGGGCGCGAAAGAGACGTTCCCCACGATAGGCATATCGAGTGTTTCCACGCGCTGGTAGGGTCCGCCGGGTGGTCCCACGTGTACGACACTGATGCCGTCTTCATTCGAGACCATGGCGAGCCAGGCGCCGTCGTGGCTCAGGTCGAGCGCGGTGCGGTCCCAGGGGTGTTCTTCCAGAAAGCGCAGGGTGCGCGTCCCCAAATCGTAGAACGCCAGGTTGAGGAATTCACGCCCTTCGTCGCAGAGCAGGAAGAAGCCGCGCCCGTCAGGCGTGGGGCGGGGGGCGTAGTAGCGGGCGTCCCCTGTGTGCGGCGTCAGATGCAGGGCGTCGCCGGTGTGCAGGTCGAGCAAATAGAGGTCGTTGTTCATGTTGCTGGTTAGATGCCCGATGAGCAGATGCCGCCCGTCGGGAAGCCAGGCGGCGGCGTAATGCCAGCCCGCCCCCTCGTATACGCGGCGCGTTTCGCCCCCTTCAAGGTCGTGGATGTACACATCAAAATCGGTGATGTGGCGGGTGTTGGCGCTCCATGCGAGCGCGCTTCCATCGGGCGACCAACCGCCGAAGATGTGCTTGCGGTCGGGAGCGTTGGTGAGCATGCGTTCATGCGCCCCCTCATCGTCCATCACGAAAATTTGCTCCATTTCATTGCCGCCGCGGTCGCGCAAAAAGGCGAGCAAGGGGCGCACCGGATTGTAATGCACAGACGTCACGCGCTCGTTGGCAAAGGTCAGTTGTTCAGGCCAGCGGCAAGGGGCGTCGAGCCGCCAGACTTGCGCAACGCCTGTCATGTTGGAAAGGAACGCCAGCCGCCCCTGGGGGCTGAGTGTGCCGCCGTAGGCGTGCCGCACGTGCAAGAAACGTTCAAACGGAATGCTCATCATCCACCTCGTTGTGTGGTTGGTTGGCTCGCGAAGAGCATATGGTTTGTGCGTGGTTTGGCAAAGCCCGCGACGCTTTGCGCAGAAAAAAAGCGCCCTTGCGGGCGCACGTGAACAGACCGAGGCGGGCGGGGTGTCGCAGTCAGGCGGGAATGGTCAGCGCGTCCAGGTCGCGGGGATAGTAGGTCAGCACTTCGATTCCCTCTTCGGTGATGAGCACCGTGTCAGAGTGGCGGAAGCCGCCCAATCCGGGCACGTACACCCCCGGTTCAACCGTGAAGACCATGCCGGGTTGCAAGACCGTGTTGTCGCCCACGTCCAGGAACGGCCCTTCGTGGTAGCGCAAGCCAATCGCGTGCCCGGTGTGATGCCGCCAGGTGTCGGCAATGCCCAATTGCTCGTAGGCGGCGCGCACCGTGCGGTCCACCTCGGCGCAGGTGACGCCGGGGCGCATGGCGTGCAACGCCATTTCTTGCAGGGCGCACATGGTATCGAAAAAGCGTTTTTGCTCGTCGGATGGTGTGCCCACAATCATGGTGCGTTCCAGTTCGGAGAGATATCCCCACACCGGGGCGGACGCCCCCGTCACCAGCACGTCCCCCGGTTGAAACGTGAGGTTGTTGGCAAGCGCGTGGGGGATGGCTGATTGCCGCCCGATTTGCCCACGGTAGCCGGCGTGTGCGCCATGCCCAAAGGCGCTTTGGGCGCGATAGATGGGGCCGATGGCGTCGAGCATGGCGCGCGTGGCTTCGTCGCTGGCACGCTGGCTCACTTCCGTTTCCGTTGCGCCCACGCGCGTGTAGCGTTGCAACAGGGTATGCGCCAGATTCGCCCACTTCACGCTTTCGCGAATCAGCGCGATTTCGGCCGGGCTTTTGATCATCATTTGCGCTTCGACCAGCGGGCGCACATTCGCCGGTGCAACGCCGGTCAATTCGCTGAGCGATGGACCGCGATACCCCAATATCCAGGGGTAGCCGTCGTGGTCGGCGGCAAGCGCCCCCGCGATGCCCAATGCGTCGATGATGTTGACGAGATAGACCATGGGGTGGGTGGTGTCGGGGTATTCGGTATAGGCTTCCACATTGTGCACATGCGCGTAGGCTTCGGCATGCTCACGTTCCAGGCGCGGCACCAGCAACACCCGTTCGCCGGCTGTGTTCAGCACCAGCGCGATGGGGCGCTCCGTCGGGATGAAGGCAAACCCTGTGTAGTAGAGAATGTAATCGCGGTCGAAGAGCACCGCGCCGCGCCAGCCTTCGGCGCGCAAGGCGGCGGTTAGGGTTTCGCAACGAAGGTCGTATTCCTGCGAGGAGATGCGCATGAGAAGCCTCACTTTTTCGGTTGCCTGTGGTGGCATGCCAAACTATTGCGTGAGCGGTTGGCGAAACCGGTTCGCTACACGCGGTGTTCGTCAAGAGGGGGCAATTTCAGGCTGTTTTCCGGTTATCTGAAGATAGAGCGCGTCGGGGCATACGTCTACCTCGTCACTCCATACCAACTCTCCCCCGTCTCCTATCTGCACTTGCTGAAAACGTTCCTCATCTTCCCACAACGCAAACACACCCTTTCCTACCAGGTCGGAAAGGTCTACAACGCCTTCTATCCCATCCTCATACTTCAGCCATAACCGATAGCCTTTCAAAGGCTTTACTTCCAGTAGTCGCGGCATGATACCTTTCTCCTAAAATGACGCCTCTGACGGGCGTGCCTCCAAAGATCCTTTGGCTTGATTATACCCCAAGAGACTCCACGCGCCTAACAGTGGGCGGTTGGAAATTCAAAAAGAGGCGTCTGGACGCCAACCGTCGGGCTGTGTTTTAGATTTGACTAAATTTTCCGCCCCTGATACATTTTTAGCCAAGGCTAAAAATTCTTGAAAGGGAGCGTCATCTATGCCTCGGCGGCAACGATGGGTCATGTTCAGTCTGGTGCTTGTGGTGCTGGTCTTCCTGGGGGCGTGCACGCCGTCGCGCGCTGCTGTGTTTGTGGATGATGGGCGGCTGCGTGTGGTGGCGACAACCGGCATGATTGCCGACGCGGTGCGCCAGGTTGGGGGGGACGCCGTGCAGGTTGTGGCGCTGATGGGGCCGGGCGTTGACCCCCACCTCTACAAAGCCAGTGAGGGGGATGTCCATCGCATTTTGAGCGCGGATGTGATTTTCTACAACGGTTTGCACCTGGAAGCGCGTATGGTGGACATTTTCGAGCAGATGAACAAATACACCCCCACCGTGGCGGTTGGCGAAGCCGTCCCGCGTGAGTTGCTGTTGGCGTCGCCGCAGTACCCCGATCAACCCGACCCGCATATCTGGATGGATGTGCAGTTGTGGCGCTACGTCGTCGAGCGTATTCGGGATACGCTTGTTGACGTTGACCCCGCGCAGGCCGAGACCTACCGCACGCGGGCGGACGCCTATTTGCAGCGGCTGGATGCGCTGGATGCCTACATTCGGGCGCGTGCCGAAGAGGTGCCGCCTGAGCAGCGCGTTCTGGTGACGGCGCATGATGCGTTTCAGTACTTCGGGCGCGCCTATGGCTTTGAGGTGTTTGCGCCGCAGGGGATTAGCACCACCTCCGAGGCGGGGATTGCCGACATTCGCCGCACGATTGACCTGGTGGTGTCGCGCCGTATCCGCGCCATCTTCGTGGAAAGCAGTGTGCCGCCCGATGTCATCGAGGCGATTGTGTCGGGGGCGCAGGCGCGTGGGCATACCGTCGTTATCGGCGGCGAACTCTTTTCGGATTCTCTGGGCGACCCCGATACGCCTGCGGGAACGTATGAAGGCATGATGAAGCATAACATTGACACGATTGTGGACGGTTTACTTGGCAACAGAACCACAGGAGCACCCTATGTTGAACATTCAACACCCTGAAACGTGTCCGATTCTTGTTGAAGACTTGACCGTGGCGTATGCCGAAGAGCCTGTGCTCTGGGATGTTGACCTCGCCGTGCCCGAAGGCGTGCTGATGGCGATTGTGGGCCCCAACGGCGCGGGCAAGAGCACGCTCATCAAAACAATTTTGGGGCTGGTTGAGCCCGCCGCCGGGCGCGTGCTGATTTACGGCAAACCCTACCGCGAACAGCGCCGCCTGGTGGCGTATGTGCCGCAACGGGGGAGCGTGGATTGGGATTTCCCCACCAACGTGCTCGATGTGGTGATGATGGGGCGCTACGGACATTTGGGCTGGATTCGGCGGCCCGGACGGCGCGACCGCGAGTTGGCGATGGACGCCTTGCGCAAAGTGGGCATGGAAGCGTTTGCCGGGCGGCAAATCAGCCAGTTGTCGGGGGGGCAACAACAGCGCGTTTTTCTGGCGCGCGCCCTGGTGCAGGATGCGCGAATCTACCTCATGGATGAGCCGTTTCAGGGCGTGGACGCCACGACGGAAAAAGCCATCGTCAATGTTCTGCGCGAACTGCGCGCCGCCGGGCGCACGGTTGTGGTGGTCCATCACGACCTTGAAACCGTGCGCGAGTATTTTGACTGGGCTTTGCTGCTGAATGTGCGCGCCATTGCTTCGGGGCCAGTGGATGAGGTCTTTACGCCCGAAAATCTGCGCCGCACGTATGGCGGGCGCATGGAGTGGCTTTCCTTCGCGCTGGAAGAAGAAAACACGCACGAAGGAGCGGGCACATGAATTGGGGGGATGTTTTGGCGCTGGTCGTGGGCGATTACACCATTCGCACCGTCTTGCTGGGGGCGGCGGTGTTCGGCGTCGTGAGCGGTGTGCTGAGTTGCTTTGCCGTTTTGCGGCGGCAAGCCCTGTTGGGGGACGCCATGAGCCACGCGGCGTTGCCCGGCGTGGTGCTGGTGTTCATCCTCACCGGCAGTAAAGCCATGCCCGTGCTCATGCTGGGGGCGCTGATTGCCGGCTGGGTGGGGGTGCTCTTTGTGCTGTTCGTCACGCATGAAACGCGCATCAAGGAAGACAGCGCGCTGGGGATTGTGCTGGCCGTCTTTTTCGGTGTGGGGTTGATGTTGCTCACCTGGGTTCAGCGCACGGGACCCGCCAGCCAGAGCGGGCTGGACAAGTTCCTCTTCGGGCGGGCGGCGGCGCTGGTGATGGAAGATGTGGCGACGATGGCGCTGGTGGGCATGCTGGGGCTGTTGTGTGTGGCGCTTTTCTGGAAGGAGTTCAAACTCCTCAGTTTCGACCCCGCCTATGCCGCGACGCTGGGGTTTCCCACGCGCCGCCTGGATGTGCTGTTGACCACGCTCATTGTGCTGGCGGTGGTGGTGGGGTTGCAGATGGTGGGTGTGGTGCTGATGAGCGCCATGCTGGTTGCGCCCGGAGCGGCGGCCCGCCAATGGACCGACAAACTGGGGCTGATGGTGACGCTCGGCGGCCTGTTTGGCGCGTTCATCGGCGTTGTGGGGGCGCTGGTCAGCAGTTTCGTGCCCAATTTGCCAACAGGGCCCACCATTGTGGTGGTGGCGACGGTGTTGGTGCTGGTTTCGCTCACATTTGCCCCGCATCGGGGGATGGTGGCGCAGTGGTGGCGGCGGCGGCAACAGCGGCGGCAGGTGCACCGCCGGGCGGTGCTGGCGGCGATGGCGAGCATGGCGGCGCATCACCCCACGTTTGACCACCCACACGAGGAAGCGGCTATCCGGGCGGCGCTGGGCGGGCGTGATGTGCGCCCCACGCTGGATGTGCTGGAACAGGAAGGCTTGGTGCAACGGGCGAATGGGCAACGCTGGGCGTTGACGGCGCGCGGGCGCGATGTGGTGCAACAACGAGGGCAAGAGGAGCGGGAAGCATGAACCCGGTACTGGAAATTCAACTTGTGGCGGTGATTGTAGCGGTGGCCTGCGCTCTTCCGGGGACGTTTCTGGTCTTGCGCCGCATGGCAATGATGAGCGACGCCATTAGCCACAGCATTTTGCTGGGCATTGTGCTGGGGTTCTTCCTCGTTGAGCAAACCACGCACCCCGTGGTGATTGGGATGGCGGCGCTGAGCGGTCTGTTCACCGTCTGGTTGGTGGAAACTTTGCTGAACACGCGCCTGGTGAAGGCGGACGCCGCCATCGGGCTGGTTTTTCCGGCGCTGTTCAGTGTGGGGGTGATTCTCATCAACCGCTACGCCAACAACGTCCACCTGGATACCGACGCGGTCTTGTTGGGGGAACTGGCGTTTGCGCCTTTCAACCGCATGGAACTCTTCGGATTCGACCTGCCGCGAGGATTGGTGGCGATGGGGGCTATTTTGGTGCTCAACGTTCTGTTGCTGCTGCTTTTCTACAAGGAACTCAAACTCGCCACCTTCGACCCCGGCCTGGCGGCGGCGCTGGGGTTTTCGCCCACCCTCATCCACTACGGCTTGATGAGCGTCGTCTCGGTGACGGCGGTGGGCGCGTTTGACCATGTCGGCTCGGTGCTGGTGGTGGCGTTGATGATTGCACCGCCGGCGGCGGCGTACCTGCTCACCGACCGGCTCTCGGTCATGCTGGGGTTGGCGGCGGGCATTGGTGCGCTTTCGGCGGTGGGGGGCTACTGGCTGGCGCGCTGGCTCGACAGCAGTATCGCCGGCTCGATGGCGGCGATGGCGGGGTTCTGTTTCCTGCTGGCGCTGGTGGGGGCGCCGCAGCGGGGCGTGGTGGCGCGCTGGCTCCAGCGCCGCCGCCGCCGAGCGCGGTTTGCCGTGGATATGCTGCTGGTACACCTGAGCCGCCACGAGGGCACCCCCGACGAAGCCACCGAAAACACGCTGGCGCACCTGGTGAGCGAACTGGGCTGGTCACCGGCGTTTGCGGAGCGGTCTGTCCAGGCGGCGTTGCGTGATGGGCTGGTGGTGCGCCAAAACGGGCATTTGGCGCTGACGGCGCAAGGGCGCGAGCGGGCGCGCCGTGTGCAGGCGAGGTAGCGCCGGCGTTAGCGCACCCATTCGAAAATCCACACCCGCCCTTGACCGTCCCCGCAGGCCAGGGTGCGGCCGTCGGGCGAGATGGCGAGGGAGGGGATCGACGCGTCGTTCCAGAAGAGCACGCGGGATTCGCCGCGTTCCAGGTCCCAGGCGCGCAGCGTGCGGTCGGATGAGCCGCTGACGATGGTGCGGCCGTCGGGGCTGACCGCCACGGCGTTCACCTCATCCGTGTGGCCTTCCAGGGAGCGGAGGAGTTGGCCGGAGTGGGCGTCCCAGACCTTGACGGTGCAGTCGTCGGAGCCGCTGACGACCGTGCGGCCGTCGGGGCTGACCGCCACGGCCAGCACCCAATTGGTGTGGCCTTCCAGGGAGCGCAGCAGTTGGCCGGATTGGGCGTCCCAGACCTTGACGGTGCGGTCATCGGAGCCGCTGACGATGGTGCGGCCGTCGGGGCTGACGGCCACGGCCTGCACGGCATCGGTGTGGCCTTCGAGGGAGCGGATGAGTTGGCCGGATTGGGCGTCCCAGACCTTCACCGTGTGATCCCAGGAGCCGCTGACGATGGTGCGGCCGTCGGGGCTGACCGCCACGGCCCGCACAGGTCTGGTGTGGCCTTCGAGGGAGCGGATGAGTTGGCCGGAGTGGGCGTCCCAGACCTTGACCGTGTGATCCCAGGAGCCGCTGACGATGGTGCGGCCGTCGGGGCTGACCGCCACGGCGTTCACCTCATCCGTGTGGCCTTCCAGGGAGCGGAGGAGTTGGCCGGAGTGGGCGTCCCAGACCTTGACGGTGCAGTCGTCGGAGCCGCTGACGACCGTGCGGCCGTCGGGGCTGACCGCCACGGCCAGCACCCAATTGGTGTGGCCTTCCAGGGAGCGCAGCAGTTGGCCGGATTGGGCGTCCCAGACCTTGACGGTGCGGTCATCGGAGCCGCTGACGATGGTGCGGCCGTCGGGGCTGACGGCCACGGCCTGCACGGCATCGGTGTGGCCTTCGAGGGAGCGGATGAGTTGGCCGGATTGGGCGTCCCAGACCTTCACCGTGTGATCCCAGGAGCCGCTGACGATGGTGCGGCCGTCGGGGCTGACCGCCACGGCCCGCACAGGTCTGGTGTGGCCTTCGAGGGAGCGGATGAGTTGGCCGGAGTGGGCGTCCCAGACCTTGACCGTGTGATCCCAGGAGCCGCTGACGATGGTGCGGCCGTCGGGGCTGACCGCCACGGCCTGCACGGCATCGGTGTGGCCTTCGAGGGAGCGGATGAGTTGGCCGGAGTGGGCGTCCCAGACCTTCACCGTGTGATCCCAGGAGCCGCTGACGATGGTGCGGCCGTCGGGGCTGACCGCCACGGCGTTCACTGACCAGGTGTGGCCTTCGAGGGAGCGGATGAGTTGGCCGGAGTGGGCGTCCCAGACCTTGACGGTGTGGTCGGAGGAGCCGCTGACGATGGTGCGGCCGTCGGGGCTGACCGCCACGGCCCGCACAGGTCTGGTGTGGCCTTCGAGGGAGCGGATGAGTTGGCCGGAGTGGGCGTCCCAGACCTTGACGGTGTGGTCGGAGGAGCCGCTGACGATGGTGCGGCCGTCGGGGCTGACCGCCACGGCCCGCACAGGTCTGGTGTGGCCTTCGAGGGAGCGGAGCCAGGGCGGGGGCTGGGGCCGCGGGTCCTGCACCGAGCGCAGCCAGTTCCGGCGCTTTCCGGCCGCGGCCTCGCACAGGGCGTGCAGGGGGCCGTCGGGCGCGTCCAACCAAGTGAGGTGGTTGTAAAAGGCCGGGAAGAGCCATTCGGGGGCCATGGCGATGCGGTGGTCTTCCAGGCGCAGGCGCTCTTCAAAGGTGGCCAGCACCTCGCGGCGTTTGGCCTCCGCCTGGGGCCAGCGGGCCAGGGCCAGGCGGTAATCGGCTTCCAGGTCGAAGACCGAGTCGGCTCGGCAGCGGGCTTCCAGATAGTCAAAGTCGGTCAGCAGGCGGTAGAGCGCGTCCCAGTCCGGAATTTCCAGCAGGTGGTACACTAATCGCCGCCAGAGGTAGCGGGGCTCGTTGGGCAGCCGGTGCCAGGGCAGGCCCGCCAATGCCTCGGCCTGAACGCCCAGCAAACTTTGGGCGCAGGCCAGCAGGAAGCGGCGGTGCAGGTCTGGCAGGTGCTCTTTCTGCACGGCGCGCAGGTAGTCGTGCTGCAGGTCGTGCAGGCGCAGGGCGCGGCCTTGTTCTTCCCAGCGGGCCAGGGAGCGGTTCACAAAGGTCTCGGCCAGGTCGAGCACATCGTCTTCATCCAGGTCGCGGGGTTCCCAGAAGGCGGCCAGCACGTCCAGGGGGATGGCCTCATCCTCGGGGAAGACGGCCAGGTCCAGGTAGCGGTCGTGCGCCCATTTTGGCAGCGCCGCCACGCTCACTTCCAGGGCCGCCAGCAGGGTGGGGTGTTCGTAGCCGGGGAAAAGGCGGCGGAGTTTCTCCAGGTCAGCCTTGCGCAGGCGGCGCAGGGCGCGTTCCCAACTTTCGGGATTTTGGCGCACGAAGGCGCCCACCATGGCCATGGCCAGAGGCAGGTAGCCGCATTCCGTGGCCACTTCGCGGGCGGCGGGGGGCAGGTCTTCCACCTGCTGCCCGGCCCAGGCGGCCAACAGGGCCAGGGCCTGTTCTTCGGTCAGCACGTCCAGGGTGAAGGGCTGCGCCTGCAGGGCCTGCAAGATCTCCGCGTTGCGGGTGGTGAGCAGGAAACGCGCTCGCATCCCTTCCAGGTCCAGAGGGAAGGCTTCCGCGTGGGGCAGTTCCCAAACATCGTCCAGGATGACCAGGCAGGCCTTCTCCTGCAAGGCGGGGGCCAGGAAGAGACGCCCCTGGGCGGGGTCTTTGAAGTTTTCGCGTTCGCCTGTCAGGATCAGGTAAAGGTCCTCCTGGCGGGCGGTGAGTTCCGGCTCGCGCCCCATCTCCAGCCAGATGACGCCGTCGGGGAAGGCGGCCTGCACCTGCAGGTCGCGCGCCAGGGCGGCGGCCAGCACGCTCTTGCCGATGCCGCCCATGCCCTGCACGCCGATGATGCCCAGAGGGGTGGCGTCGCTGCGCAGCAGGGCTTCCCGCAGGGGGGGCAGAAATTCCTCACGCGGGATGTAGTGGTCGGGCAGGGACGGCACGTTGTGGATGGGCGCGGCCAGCAGGCGCTCCAGGTGCGCGCGGCGGTGGGCGTCCAGCCGCACGATGTTGTTGTCGCCGGTCACGATGACCGCGCCGTCCGCGCTGCCGCCGATGTCCACAGCGCGCTCACCAGTGGCGATACGCAGATGGCCGGTGCGGAGTGCCTCGCGCAGGACATTGAGGTCGTCCGGTGAGAGGGTTCCGCTTTGCAAACGCTCCAAGACCTGGCGCAGGCGTGCGTCGTTCATCACCAAGTACTCCTTTTTCTTCACTGACTCCCTCACAAGTATAACAAAACGGTTGTATTGCGTGAAGAAAACCATTGCCGGTGGGCGCTGGTGGGCTATTCTGCAATTTGCCGCCTCGGGCTATAATCGCCCCGCACCAAACGCCAATTCAAAAAAGGAGGCTCGGACAATGCCGTCGCTCAATCCCAAAGATATCGTGATTCTTGATGGGGCGCGTACCCCCGTGGGCACATTCCTCGGTTCACTGCGCAGCATAACCCCCACCGATTTGGGCGCTATTGCCGCACGCGCCGCCCTTGAACGGAGCGGCGTCCCCGCCGATGCGATTGATGCGGTCTTCGTGGGCAACGTCATCCAAAGCGCCCGTGACACCGCCTACATTGCGCGGCATGTGGGCTTGAAAGCCGGCGTGCCGATTGAAACACCGGCGCTCACCGTCAACCGCTTGTGCGGCTCCGGGCAGGAGGCGATTGTGCAGGGGGCGAAAGCCCTCATGCTGGGAGAAGCCACTTTTGTGCTGGCTGGGGGCGCTGAGAACATGAGCATGTCGCCCTACGCCTTGCGCGGTGTGCGCGAAGGCTGGAAACTCGACGCCGCGCAGGTTGAAGATATGCTCTGGGCGGCGCTCACCGATTACTACTGCGGCTGCGCAATGGCCGATACCGCCGAAAACGTCGCCGAGAAGTATGGTATCACGCGCGAAGAAGCCGACGAATTCGCCCTGCTCAGCCATCAGCGCGCCGCCGCCGCGCGCGAGTCGGGGCGTTTGGCGAAGGAGATTGTGCCGGTGGAAGTACGTGACCGCAAGGGGCGTCCCGTGCTGGTGGAACACGACGAGCACATTCGCCCCGATACGTCGCTTGAAAAGTTGGCGCGCTTGCCCGCCCGCTTCCGCGAAAACGGCCGCGTGACGGCGGGGAACGCCAGCGGCATGAACGACGCCGCCTGCATGCTCGTGCTCACCACCTGGGAAGCGGCGCAGGCGCATGGGCTGAAACCGTTGGGGCGGCTGGTGAGTTGGGGCACCGCCGGCGTTGACCCCGCCTACATGGGCATGGGGCCTGTGCCCGCGTCCAAGATGGCGCTTGAACGCGCCGGCCTGACGCTCGACCAGATGGACGTGGTCGAAGTCAACGAGGCGTTTGCCACGCAATACCTCGCCGTCGAGCGTGAATTGGGGTTAGACCGTGAGAAGACCAACCCCAATGGGGGCGGTATCAGCATTGGGCACCCGCTGGGTGCAACGGGAGCGCGTGTGACGCTGACGGCGCTCTATGAACTGCGTGAGCGTGGTGGACGGTACGGGCTGGCGACAATGTGCATTGGCGGTGGGCAGGGCATCGCCGCTATTGTTGAGTACCTGGGCGCATAAGTCGGTCCCCGCCGTGCCGCAATGGCAAAGACCGGTCAGGTGAAGGCCTGACCGGTCTTTTAGTCTCTCTTCCTCGCCTGCAAGCGTCGTTTAGCCTGCCGCCTGATTGGGCACAGGTTTGATTTCGCGGCAACGCGGGTAATTGGCGCACCCATAGAACTGCTTGCCTTTCAGCAGCCCTTGCGTTGCCGTTCTCAACACCATTGGAATTCCGCACTTGGGGCAGAGGGGCGCTCCCTCGGGAGAGGGCGTGCTCGCCTTGGCGGTTGGCATAGGCTGACTGCGCGACGTGCTCACCTTGGCGGTTGGCACAGGCTGACTGCGCGACGTGCTCGCTGTGGCGGCTGGTTCAGGCGCGTGCGGCGCAAGATCCTTCAAAAACGGTGCAACTTGCGCGGCAATCTCGCGCGTGTTGTATTCCCGCCGCACAGGGAAACGCAGAAGCGGCAATTGGGCTGCCTGGAAAACCTTTTCCACAAACGCATCGCGCTTTTGCCTTTTTTCCCGCCGATGACTGGCGTCGTCCAACTCGATGCCCAGGAGCGGTTTCATCGTGTCGGCGTCGCACACCAGAAAATCCACATGGCGCTGGGAAATTTTGTTGAAATACGTCATGTATTCATTGTTTCGTCCAGACACAAAGAAAATGTCCGCCAAGCGCACCTTTGATTGAATAATGAAGCGCGGGCCGAGCGTTGCCGCCAGCACCTTGTAGAAAGAAAATTCCGCGGGTGAAAGAAAGTCGTCCCGTAAGCGGTATGGCAGGTGTTCCTCGGGCGCCGCCTTGGGGCGCAAGAAGGGGAACAACATGCCCAAACAACCTTGTTTCTCCGATGCGTCGCTCATTTCGGCCTCCTTGTGTGTTGGTTTTCAAGCAATCGAGCGTACGATTGGAGCGGAGAAGCGTATACGGCGCGGGAAAGCGTCGCTGACCATGGAACACGCAAGCGCGGTGGGGAATTCCCCCGCTTGCCGCTGTGAACGTTTGCCGGTCGGCCCCGGTGTGGCCACACGCTCATTCCTCGCGTGAAGCAGGCTTCTCTCCGCGCACGACCGGCCAGATGGCGTACAGGAAAACCACGATAGCGATACTCCAAAAAACGCCAAATATGGCAAACGCAAAAGACGCATTGGTGGGGAAAGAATTGTCAAGAACGGTGATCTCCGGCGCGTTCGGGTCATAGTACGCCGTTACTGTGGCGCCGACAGGGTAATTGTCCACTTTCTTTTTCGCTTCGAGATAATCGTTGTAGCCCCACCCCGTGAAGAAGAAGGTATCCGATTCATAGCGTTTCCCATCCACTTCGTAGGTATAGCGCACGTAAGGGAGAAAACTATCGCTGCCCTTGTCGCCCGAGATGCGCTTGACTTTGCTTTCCAGCACACGAGCCGGGACAGGTTGGAACGTGCGCGATGCGCGTACCTGGTCGCGATACGATTTCACAAAACCGAAGGTCAGGTAACTCATCACGACAAATATCAGCAGGGCAAAGAACAGGTAGAGCCAGCGGATACCTTGCAGGAAACAGCCTCTCTGGTTTTGTGCATGTGTGTTGAAAGGTGGCACAAGTGTTTTCCCTCAGACACTGCACGTGTAGCGTACCTGTACGGGCGCACCAGAGAAAAAAGCAACCGGCCGGCGCGCGCGTGGTCTATGCCATTCTTTGGCGGGCTTCTCCGCAAGAATAGCAAGAGAGGTGTCTTTGAGGCAAATAGGCAACATTGATTGCTATTTGTCCAAATTTTACTGGAAAAAACCTTGACAAACAATTTTCAATATGCTATACTTCGCTCACTTGTGTTGAAAAGCAACTCTCTCTTGAAAGGAGCCTGCTCATGACAGTCTATCGCTCCGATGACCAGATTGATGAATTTGGCTTGTACATGGAAGAAATCAACGCCGCCTCTTTACTGCCGCATGACGATGAAGCCCGTCTGATTGCTGACATGCTGGCGGGGCGCGAAGCGCAAGCCCGTTTGGAAGCGGGGGAAACGTCTGAAGCGTTGCATGAAGCGGCCGAACGAGGGCGCGAAGCGCGGCAGCGGCTCATCGAAAGCAACGTTTTCCTCGTCATCAACATTGCCCGCCGCTATGTACAAAGCGGTATCGCCTTGCCCGACCTGGTTCAGGAAGGCAACCTGGGCTTGATTGAAGCCATTGACCGCTTTGATGCGGCGCACGGCACACGCTTGAGCACCTATGCGACGTACTGGATTCGCCATCGTGTTTCGCGCTTTGTGGCGGCGAATCGCCATCCGTTGCGGTTGCCGGGGCACCAGAGCGCCCGCATTGCCCACCTGAAACGCTTGATGAGCGAAGCGCCGCAGCGGTGGGGACGCAATCCGAGCGTGGAGGAACTGGCGCAGGAGATGGGAGTACCGGTGCGCTCGGTTCAAGAGACGCTGAGTGTTGCTCGGCCGGTTGTCGAATTATCTGACGACCGCGACGACGAAGATGGCCCCTCATGGAGCGAACGTGTAGCGGTGGATGCGCTCTCGCCCGAAGGCGAACTCGAAGAGTACGAACGGCGCATGCTGGTGAACGCCCTGCTCGATTACGTTTCGCCGCGGGAAGCGTTGATATTGCGCTTACGCTATGGGCTGGATGGCGAAGAGCCCCACACGTTGCAAGCGATCGCCGATCGCCTGGGCTTGACGAAAGAGCGCATTCGCCAAATCGAGAAGCAAGCCTTGCGCGTATTGCACAGTTTGGCGCAGCGGCAAGGTTTGTATGCCTACGTGGCCTAATCCGTGGCGGCTGTTTTCCAGAGGCGGCGTGAGAGAAGATGACGTTTTGCGCTCAATGCGTACCGTGACGGTTGGCGGTTCGACCGCTTGCACAGTGAATTGAGGGGGAGCGTTGATGGTGGGCGTCAGCACATGGACGCCTATGCCCAGGTTGCTGACGTTCACACTGGCAACGATGCTCTCTTCTCGCAACGTTTGCAAGTCAAAGGTGGGTCCTTCCAGCGTGATGCTGACCGTTGAGGGTGTCACGAAGGCTTCCAGCGAGGAGCGCAAGCCTTCAACGGTCACGGGGCGCTCTATTGCCAGGATACTCGTTTGCACACCGATGGTCACTTCCACTTGCTCCGGCAAATGGGATGCGACTTGCAACCCCGCCACCGGCGCTGTGATGCGAATGCGCGGCTGAACCAGTTGCACCCCTTCGCGCAAATTGGTCAGGTCGAGCGTGGCTTTCACCTCGTCGGGGGTCAACGTCTCTAGGGCGCTGATAGGACCTTCCACCAGAACCTCGATTGTCTCAGGGGCAATGCGCTTGATTTCCAGCCCTGGGGCGAGCCCGACCACTTCGGGCTTCACCGCAAAGCGCTTGCTGCTGCGAATCGCTTCCACGCGGACTGTGACTTCAACGGTGCCATCGCCTTCTAACGGCGAAACGCTTTCCGGCAGCAAAATGCGCACCGGCTTGGTGAAGATGCCGTCACGCAGACCGCTCACGTCAACCGGCTCTGTTTTGAGGGTCGAACTCAGCGCTTCAACAACCGAGGGCAAGCCGACCACGCTCAGCGTCTTCGGTGTCACGTCAATATCGCTAATCCAGTAGCCGGGGGCGACTTCACCGACAATTTGCGGCTGCACTGGCAATTCACGGTAGCCCTGGCGAATCTGAATCGGCACGATGACACGCACGCGCCCATCCAGCGGTTGGACAATGCGAATATCGCTTGACGTATTGCCCTGTTGAATGATTTTGCCTTCCCGGTCGAGCAATTGCAGGGTGGCTTGGGTTTCAAACGTGGCGCGTGCCGACCCAATGGTGACGGGCGCAATCACACGGTCAATCGTATCCAGTTTTGTGCTGGGACCACGCACGGTCACGGTCATCGGCTCAACCTGAGGCGGCAAAACCTCATAACTCAGCGGAATGAGATTGCGGTCGGTGATTTCAACCTCAACGGGATAGGGGCGCTCTTCGATTTGATCCAGTTTGATGGGAATTTCCGCCGGACGTGCGCGCAAAATGCGGATTTGCCGATTGCGCGGCTGGGCTTGCGCAACCTGCACCGGCACGCTGTGCAAACCGGGACCCAGCCCGCTGAGGTCCACCCAGGCTTCAAACTGGCTCGCGTCAATTTCCGCCCAAACGTCGCTGGGCGCACGCAGGAGCAGGGTCACGGTCGGCTGGCTGTCGAGCAAGGGGACAAGGCCAGGCGGCACATTGCGAATTTGCACGGGGATACCGCCGCTTGGTGGAAACGTGTTTTCCACAATCGGGTTTTCACTGCTGACGGCCACCATCCAGATGATGATGCCGAGAATGAGTGAGAGAATGAATGAAGACAGGTTGGACAGCGCCGTTTTGTATGCGTTGCTCATCGTGCCTGGTGTTTCCTATGACTCGTCAGGCTCTTCTGAGACCGTTTCCTCAGAGTGTTGCTGTTGTACCTCTTGTGGCGGCTCGCGTTTGGGTTTGGTGCCAGTCGGCTCGCGCTTGCGTGGTTCATAGAACGCCAACAAGAGGCGTGTGAGCCGCCCCTCATCCAAATTGCGAATGATGCGCCCACTGTATGCCAGCGAAATTTGCCCCGTTTCTTCGGAGACAACGACCGCCAGGGCGTCGGTTTGTTCGGTGACGCCCAGCGCGGCGCGGTGGCGTGTGCCCATTTGCGGGTCGGGCACTTCGGCGGCGAGGGGGAGCACGCAGGCCGCGGCGACGATACGCTGGTCGCGAATGATGACGGCGCCGTCATGCAAGGGGGTGCCCGGATAGAAAATGGTAATCAGCAATTCCGCCGTCACGGCGGAGTCAATGGGCATACCGGTTTCGATGATATCCTGGAGTGGTACTGAACGCTCGAAGACGATGAGAGCGCCGTAGCGGCGCTCGCTCAAGCGTTTGGCGGCTTGTGCCACTTCTTGCACAACGCCCGCCATCGTCGGCTTTTGCCCGTAGTAGCGCCCAAAGAAGAAACTCCCACGCCCCAGGCGTTCCAGCCCGCGCCGAATTTCAGGCTGGAAGATGACGGGGATGGCAAAAAAGAGGGCGGGGGTGGCGTTGCGAATCAGCCAGCGTAGCGCCGTCAGTTGGGTGAAACTGGACAGGAAAAAGAGGATGACGACCAGCACAAGGATGCCGCGGATGAGTTGCACCACAGGGGTGCCGCGCATGAAGTAGAGCAAGGCGTAGATGATGAGCGAGACCATGAGAATGTCGGCCAGCGCCAAGGGGTTCGTGGCCGGATTGAGGCGTTGCAATGTGAGCCAGACATCTTGAAGTGATTCCATAGACGCAATGGATGACCTGGTTAGTCTCTATGACGCATTTGGCGCATGAGCGCAGCCAACATTTTGCGATATCGTTGTTCGTCGCTGGTTTTGAGCCCAATCATGCGGCGCAGGAGCGCGGCGGCTTTGGCGCGCTGCCCCGATTTGACGAGCGGTTCCAACGTTTCTTCCCACACTTTGGCGGCTTCTTCGGTTTTCCCAGCCGCCAGCAATTCTTCCCCCATGGCAATGCGCAGTTCAATGTCTTCGGGGCGTTGTTGCAGCGTGCGCTGCCAGATGAGCAGCGCTGTTTCGGTTTTGCCTGTGCGGCTGAGCATGCCCGTGACGTCGCGCAAGACGGTACGCGCTTGTTCCTCATGCCCAAGGCGGTAGTAGAGGTCTGTCAATTCGGCGGCGGCTTCGGTGTCGGTCGGGTCAATCTCGATGAGGGCTTCCAGAGCGGCGGCGGCTTTGGCCCAATTGAGCCGCTGGCTATGGATATGCGCGATTTTGCGGTAGATGCGTTTTTGCCATTCGGTGGGGTCGCTGCCGCGCGGCGCAATGCGTAGCGCTTCTTGCAGGCGGTCAACCGCCAAATCACCTTGCGCCAGGCTGTAATAGGCGTCCGCAAGCGCCAGGTAGTTTTCCAGTGCGGCGTCAATTTCACCATGGCTGATTTGCAAATCAATCAAGTCGGAGCGCACCGAGGTGGCGAGCGGGGCGTATTCGAGCACACGTTCCAACGTCTTCATCGCCTGGCGCGGGTTGCCCTGCACAATTTGGACATCGGCGATAGTCAGCAATTTGGCGACGCCCTGCTCAATACGTCCGGCTTTGAGCAAGACATCGGCCATTTGCATGTGCAACACAAGCGAATAGGGCGCAACGCTCAGCGCAAAGTAGTATTCATCCAGTGCGGCGCGCAAGCGTCCTTCTTTGGCGTATTGCTCAATACGGTTGATCGCGTCCACCACTTCGGATGAGCGCTCGCTGTCAATAATCGCGTCAATGGCAAATTCTTCGCCCATCAGGTCGCCCAGGCGCAGGCGCACTTCGCGCAGTTTGTCTTCCCATCCTTTTTGGCTGAGAAACTCCGAAAGCGCACGGGTAATTTTTTCGGCTTCGGCGCGGTCGCCAATCGCTTCGGCGCTCTCAGCCAGCCCTTCGTAGAGTTGAATCATCTCATCCGCCTGGTCGCGGTCAATCGCTTGCAAGTCCACCAGTTTGACCGCTTTCATGTAGTGCTCGCGGGCTTCGGCGTATTGCCCCATGCGCTGGTAGGCTTGCCCCAGGGCGATATTGGCCGGCACAGCGTATTCCGGTGTGCGGCTCGCTTGCGACAAAAACTCGATGGCTTCGTTGTAGTGCAACAATTCCAAGTGCAGAATACCGATATTGTAGAGCAGTTCGGGTTCGGGCTCGCTTTCTTGCAGAATTTCAGTGTAGAGTTGCAACGCTTCGCGAAGCAAGCCGCGCGTTTGCAGGTCAATGGCGCGTGCGCGCTTCAATTCCAGCGAAAGATCTTCGCTTTCGCCCTTCTCGGCTTGTTCAAAGAAGGCTTCCGCCATGCGTTCCAGCGCCCGTTGGGCGGCTTCTTCTGTGGGCGAGGGAAGATGCTCGATTCCCTCAGCGGGTGCGGGTTCCTCAATGGTTTCGCCGCGCAGTTTGGCAAGCATGCGCCGCGCTTCGTCGTCCTCGGGGGTGAGGTTCAGTGCTTCTTCCAGCACCTGGATGGCTTGTTCGGTATACTTTGCCTGAATGAAATGCTTGGCGAGGGTGACGAGGGCGCGCGCCGCCAGGTTGGGGCGGTTGCCGCGCCGATAGGCTTCCGCCAGGTTGCGCAAGGCACGCTCGTTGTGAGGATCGTAGCGCAAGACGAGTTGCCAGGTGCGCACGGCTTGCGCCGGCTGCCGCAGTTCCATGTAGCGGTCGGCGAGTTTGAGGAAGGCTTGCACGGCTTGCGGTGTGCGCCCCAATGCGGCCTGGATTTCGGCGATTTTCGTCATAGCGGCAACGTCGCCGGGGCGCAACGCCTCGGCGCGCACATAGGCATCGAGCGCTTCATCAAGGCGGTTGGCTTCAAAGAGCGCATAGCCAAGGTGCATCCAGGCGGTGGGGTCGTCGGGGCGTAGTTCAATCGCCTGGCGGCACCGTTCCGCGGCTGTGGATGGCTTCCCTTCCCACAAGAGGCTATTGGCTTCGTCTAGTAGTTGTTGGTAGCGCTCGATTTCACTCACTGTGTCCCTCGCCTGTTTCATTGGTGCGGACTATGGCAACAGGGTGGGGAATAGCGTGTTCCCCACCCTGCGGGCGTTCAGTTGACTTCGGTCAGCAACCAGACCAGCAAGCCCTTTTGGGCGTGCAGGCGGTTTTCGGCTTGGTCCCACAACACGGAGTGGGGACCGTCGGCGACGTCGTCGGTGATTTCTTCACCGCGGTGCGCCGGCAAGCAGTGCATGACAATCACATCGGGATTGCCGCTGGCGGCTACCAGGTCGCTGTTGACCTGGTAGGGGGTAAAGACCTTGACGCGCTCGGCGTATTCGGCTTCTTGCCCCATGCTGGTCCAGACGTCGGTGTAGATGGCGTCTGCACCGCGCACGGCTTCGCGCGGGTCGTGCGTCAACAGCACGTCCACGCCGGCGGCGCGGGCGTTTTCAACTGTGGCGGCGTCGGGTTCGTAGCCTTCGGGCGTGGCGATTTGGACGCGCACCCCTGCCAGCGGGGCGGCATGGAGCAATGAGTGCAGCACGTTGTTGCCGTCCCCCACCCAGGCGAGTGTTTTGCCTTCAAATGTTCCCCAGCGTTCCCACATGGTCAGGTAGTCGGCGAGCGCCTGGCACGGGTGGCTGTAATCCGACAGCCCGTTGATGACGGGCACGCCGGCGTAAGCGGCAAGCGTTTCCACATCGCTATGGGCGAACACACGCGCCATGATGGCGTGCACATAGCGCCCCATGACGCGCGCCACATCGGGCACGCTTTCGCGCTTCCCCAACTGGATTTCGTTCGGGCTCAGGTAAAGCGCCTGCCCGCCCAGGTGCAGCATGGCAACGTCAAAGGAAACGCGCGTGCGCAGGCTGGGCTTCTGGAAAATCATGCCCAGAATTTTGCCCTGCAAAATGGGCGGGTTCGCGCCGTACGTTTTGTATTCTTCTTTGAGACGACGTGAAAGGGTGAGCAGATGGAAAAATTCGTCGCGTGTCAGGCTCGAAATGTCCAGAAAGTGCCGCATAGATGATTGCCTCCATGTGTGCGAAGTCATCTCAAGAGTAGCATAACTTTGGTTGTGCGACAACAGGTTTTGCATGCATGTTCACGCTTGCACGCGGTTGCGCAGCAGACCAATGCCGCTCACTTCCACTTCAACCACATCACCCGCTGTGATGGGGCTGACGCCTTCGGGCGTGCCTGTGAGCAGCACATCGCCCGGCTCCAGCGTCATCACGGCAGTGATGGCAACCAGCAGGTGGGGAATGTCAAAGACCATGTCGCGCGTGTAGCCGTGTTGGCGTACAGCGCCATTGACGCGGCAGACCACCTCGCAGGTGGTTGGGTCGAGGTCGGTCTCAATCCAGGGACCCAATGGGGCGAACGTGTCGAATCCCTTGGCGCGCGTCCATTGTCCGTCGCGCCGTTGCAAGTCGCGGGCGGTGACGTCGTTGGCGCAGGTGTAGCCAAACACCACCGACATGGCGTTTTCGCGCGTGAGATGGCGAGCGCGCCGCCCAATCACCACAGCGAGTTCGGCTTCGTGCTCCACTTGCTCGCTCAGCGGGGGCAGGTGAATGGCGTCGTCGGGACCGATGACGGCGCTGGGCGGTTTCATGAAGAAGAGCGGCTCTTTGGGCACTTCGGCGCCATGTTCTGCGGCGTGGGCGGCGTAGTTGCGCCCCACGCAGATGATTTTGCTGGGTTGCACGGGCGCCAGCAGGCGCACGCTTTCGAGCGAGAAGGTGACGGCGGCGGGTGCCCACGCGCCGAAAAGGTCGCCAAGGATGGGGCGCACCTCTTCGCCTTCCACAAGAGCATAACCGGTGAACTGGGGATGGTGAATGCGTGCAATGCGCATAATGCGAGCCTCCGGGCGTTGGTTGATAGAAAAGACGTCTGGTCCGCGCTTATTCTCAGCAAGGTGATGAGGGGCGCAAATCGCAAGGGTTAGCGGGCAAGGCTGAGCGCGCTCGCCAGCGCGATGACGTTGGCGATGAAGAAGATGCCAAACCCCAGCAACACCGGGCGGCGCATGGCACGCGCCCCCAATGAAGCCGCCAAAAAGGCTTTCGAGAGAATGTTGGAGAGGATGGCGAGCAGAATGGCAATGAGGGCGGTGCTGGCTGGAATGTTCCCCAGCGACGCCAGGTTTGCCAGTGAAAGCACCGTGGCGCTGGTGCTGGTGAAGCCGGCGATGATGCTGGTGATGTACAACCCCGCATTGCCAAAATAGGTCTCGCTGACATCAACAAGAAAGAGCACCGCCGTGAACATGGCGGCAAATTTGACGGCGTCTATCAGGTTCAGCGGGTTTTGCAATTGCAGTTGGCGCTCTTCTTTGCCGGGACGATACCAGAACATGAGCGCAAAACTGGTGAGCAAGCCAACGATAAACAAACTCCCCAAAAAAGGCAGGCTCAACCAAAACAACTCAGGGGCGATGAGCGCCAGCAAAATCAGTGTGCGCGGGAAAACCACGGTCGAAGCCAGCAAAATGGCGCTGGCAAACGCCGGCGAAAGCGCCGGGTTGTCATGGCTGCGCCCGGCAAAAGTCAGCGTGGTGGCAGTGCTGGAAACGATGCCCCCCAGCAACCCCATCAGCCAGAGCGCCCGCCCCGCGCCGAACAGTTTGATGGCGACGTAGCCGCCGAAACTCAACCCGGAGATGAAGACCACGAGCAGCCAAATGCGGTAGGGGTTGAGCACGCCGAAAGGGTCAAGCGCCCGATTGGGCAACAAGGGCAAAATCACCACGGTGATGAGGGCAAATTGCAAGGTGGCCAGCAAGTCGTCGCGGGTCAGGTTGCGTGCCAGGTCGTGCAGGCTGCGCCGCAGTGAAAGGAGCATGGTCATGATCACGGTGAGGGCGCTGGCAATTTCACCCTGCTCGCGGTATGTCAACCCGCCAAAAAGGAAGGTCAGCAAGATAGCGACTTCGGTTGTGATGCCTTCACCACGTTCATCGCCCAGGCGGCGCACATACGATACGCCCACCAGCACCGCCAGCCCCCCAAACCCCACGGCAAAGAACGAGGGCATGTCGAACAAGTCGGCGGTGAAAGCGCTCAGCGCGCCCAGCAGAGCGATGAGGGGGAAGGTGCGAATGCCGGCGAATGAAGCCGGCGCAGGAGCGACGTGTTGCTGGGCATACTCGCGCTCCAAGCCCACCAGCGCCCCCAACGCCAGCGCCAGCGCAAAGCGCGACCACAAATCAATATTCGGGATGAGTGCCAGCCACTCCTGAACCATGCCGCAACGTCCTCAAACATCTACAAATGAAGAGAGAAAACCGCCGGGCGATGCGTTCACCCGGCGGTGTGTGAGCCGTCCTGCAAGCGAGCGACTATTTTATGCGGACTTGGGACCTGCCGCAAGTACCGCTTCGTCCACCTCGGCTTCGTACTTCTTGAAGTTTTCGCGGAAGAGGCGCGCCAACTCGCGGGCTTTGGCGTCGTAGGCTTCTTTGTCCGCCCAGGTGTTGCGCGGCACCAGCACCTCATCGGGGACATCCGGCACGCTCACAGGGATGTGCAACCCGAAAATGGGGTCTTCCACGGTTTCCACATCGTTCAGGCGGTTGTTCAACGCGGCGCGCACCATCGCGCGGGTGTAGTCCAGTTTCATGCGCCGCCCCACGCCGTAGGGACCGCCCGTCCAACCTGTGTTGACCAGCCACACCTTGGCGTTGTGCTTGGTCATCAACTCGCCCAGCATTTTGGCGTACACGGTTGGGTTGCGCGGCAGGAAGGGCGCGCCAAAGCATTCGCTGAAAGTGGCTTGTGGCTCGGTAATGCCCCGTTCAGTGCCGGCCACTTTGGCGGTGTAGCCTGAGATGAAGTAGTACATCGCTTGTTCAGGTGTCAGGCGGGCGATGGGCGGCAACACGCCAAAGGCGTCCGCGGAGAGGAAGAAGATGTGTTCGGGATGACGCCCTTGCCCGCCGGGCACATGCTTGGGTACCGCTGTGAGCGGGTAGGAACTGCGCGTGTTTTCGGTGATGCTGTCGTCGTCAAAAAGCGGTTCGCGCGTGATGGGGTCGAGCACCACGTTTTCCATAATCGAGCCATATTGCAGAGTCGCGGCGTAAATTTCCGGTTCACCCGTGGGCGAAAGGCGAATCACCTTGGCGTAGCACCCACCTTCAAAGTTGAAAACGCCCTTGGGCGACCAACCGTGTTCATCGTCGCCGATGAGATAGCGCGTGGGATCCGACGAAAGCGTGGTTTTGCCCGTGCCCGACAAGCCGAAGAAGAGCGCCGTATCGCCGTTTTCGCCCAGGTTCGCCGAGCAGTGCATGGGCAACACTCCCACGCTCGGCAGCCAGAAGTTCATCACCGCGAAGATGGACTTCTTGATTTCACCGGCGTACTTCGTACCCGCGATCAAGACCATTTTGCGCGCAAAGTTCAGCACAATGGCCGTTTCTGTGCGTGTGCCGTGGCGCGCCGGGTCGGCTTTGAAGTGGGGCGCGTGCAAAATCGTCCAATCCGGCTTGATGTTGGGCAGTTCGTGGATGGTGGGGCGCACGAACATGTTGTGGGCAAACAGGTTGTGCCACGCCGATTCGGAGATGAGGCGCACATTGATGCGATATTCGGGGTCGGCGCCGGCGTACATGTCGCGCACAAACAGGTCGCGCTCGCGCAAATATGCCGTGATGTCGGCGTAGAGCGCATCGAAGAAGTGCGGTTCGATGGGGACGTTGACATTCCCCCACCAAATTTCCTGCTCGGTCGACGGTTCGCGCACCACAAAGCGATCCTTGGGCGAGCGGCCAGTGTGGGGCGCCGTAATCGCCGTGAACGTGCCCGGCGCCGCCAACACGCCTTCTCCCCGTTTCAGCGCTTCTTCATACAGGCGGGCGGGCGGCAAGTTCCAATAAATGGACGGGGCGAGTTCCAGCCCGTGTTCTTCCAAACCGTACTGACTGGCGACGCCTTCACGTTGCTTTTCAAGGGTTGCCATACGAAGCCTCCTTTATACGTTGATTGAAATCAAAATGCTTTTTTGGAGTTGGATTGTTTAGTAAAGACGCACATCATTGACGATAAGTTCAAAACGGCAGTCCAACGTCTCCGCCGCCTGGCGGCACATCAACATACGGCTCAGAAAAATCTCAAAGTACTCCATGACGGAAGCGATGGTGGTGTCAATCGTCAATTCCAGGGCAATCGTGCGCTTTTCCGCATCCACACGGACGAACGAATGGTTGACGGCGAAGTTCACACGGTCGTGAATATCGTGCTTGGCGGGGTCGGGTTGCTGGACGCGGCTCCGGTGCACATCGGCTTTGTCGGCGATGACCAGCGCGGCGCTGATGGGTGTGGACGTAAAACCGCGCTCCTCTTCGTGGTTGCCAATCGCGTTGATAATCAGCGCGATTTCGTCCCACGGCATGCCCAGCCGCGCCAGCATATCCTGCGCGATGAGCGCCCCACTCATGGCATGGTGTTCGCGATGGACGACGTTCCCGATGTCGTGAAGATAGGCGGCGATTTCGGCGAGTTCGACCGTGCGGCGCGGATACCCGAGGTGTTCAAGAATGTTGCCCGCAATGTGGGCGACCAGCGAGGCGTGGCGTGTGCCGTGTTCGGTATAGCCCAGGGCTTTCAGGTTCTCATTCGCCTGGTGAATGTAGGCTTGCACCTGTGGGTCACGCCGCACCTCGTCAAGGGTAATCTGTCTCCGTTCCACTTTCATAAAACTCTCTCCGCACCATTGCGCCATGTTGTTTGATGGCGCGATTGTAAGCCGCATGAGTGCATCTGTCAATCGGGATTGTTCTTTGCTTCACAATACGAACAAGTGTTTGCTTGGCTAAGTGGGGCTGTGCGGCTTTGCACGGGGCACATCATCGTGTTCGTTCGCATACACCATACAGGGTTGTGATATTTTTCACAAGTGAATGTTGTCATGTTTGAGGGGTGTCATCAGGCAGGCGGTGGGATGTGCGTGCGTATTGCAATGCGGCGCGCGGGGCGGCGTTGGAAAGTTCCCTTTGTGTCCAAAGGGGGGCGTGCTATACTTCTTTTCCAAGAAAACTGACCAAGTCGAAGGTTGTGCGAGGGAGTATGAATTCCAAGTTTTTACGGAGCGGATTGTTCTGGTTGCTCATCATCGTGATAGGTATTGCCGTCTTCATGAACTTTGGGACGGCGCGTTCCACGCAGTCGCCCGACAGTATCCAGCAGTTGGCGCTGGAAATCAAGGCGGGGCGCATCCGCGATATTACGGTGCGCGGCGATACCATTACGGCTGAACGGTATGACGGTACGCGCTTGATCACGCGCAAGGGAAGCAATGTGACGGCGGTTGAGGCGCTGAAAAACCTTGGTGTGACTGAGGAAGAGTTGCAATCGCTGGAAGCCTTCATTGTTCAAGATGATTCCCAGTTGCGCGGTTTGGGGTTCTTGCTGAGCAGTGCCCTGCCGTTGTTGCTTTTTGGTGGCTTGTTGATTTTCATGCTGCGCCAGGCACAGGGCTCGAACAATCAGGCGATGTCCTTTGGCAAAAGCCGTGCGCGCATGTTCACGGGCGACAAGCCGACGGTGACGTTCAATGATGTTGCCGGGGCGGACGAAGCCAAGGAAGAGTTGAAAGAGGTTGTGGAGTTCTTGCGTGAGCCGTCCAAGTTTGCTGCGTTGGGGGCGCGTATTCCCAAAGGTGTGCTGATGGTCGGGCCGCCGGGGACCGGCAAGACGTTGATGGCGCGCGCCGTCGCTGGCGAGGCCGGTGTGCCTTTCTTCAGCATCTCCGGGAGTGAGTTCGTGGAAATGTTCGTGGGCGTTGGCGCAAGCCGCGTGCGTGACCTGTTTGAGCAGGCGAAGCGCAACAGCCCCTGCATCATTTTCATTGACGAGATTGACGCGGTTGGCCGCCAGCGTGGCGCCGGCTTGGGCGGAAGCCATGATGAGCGTGAGCAGACGCTCAACCAGATTCTGGTGGAGATGGACGGCTTCGACACCGACACCAATGTGATTGTGATTGCCGCCACCAACCGCCCCGACATTCTCGACCCGGCGTTGTTGCGCCCCGGTCGTTTCGACCGCCGCGTTGTGCTGGACCGCCCCGATGTGCGCGGTCGCCGTGCCATTCTGGGCGTGCATGTGCGCGGGAAGCCCCTGGCGTCTGATGTGGATTTGGACGCTATCGCGCGCGGGACGCCGGGCTTCACAGGGGCGGATTTGGAGAACCTGGTGAACGAAGCGGCGATTTTGGCGGCGCGGCGCAAGAAACGTGTGATTGGCATGGCGGAGTTCAACGAGGCGATTGAGCGCGTCGTCATGGGACCGGAGCGCCGCAGCCGCTTGCTGAGTGAGGAAGAGCGCCGCCTGACGGCGTATCACGAAGCGGGACATGCGGTTGTGATGTACCACATGCCGCACGCCGACCAGGTGCACAAGATTACGATTATTCCACGTGGGCGTGCAGGCGGGTATACGTGGTACATGCCCGAAGAAGAGCGCACGTTGTACAGTTATTCGCAATTTTTGGACCGCATGGCGAGTATGTTGGGGGGGCGTGCCGCTGAGGAAATCGTGTTTGGCGATGTCTCGACGGGCGCGAGCAACGACCTCAAACAGGTGACGGAGCTGGCGCGCGCGATGGTCACACGCTACGGCATGAGCGAGCGTTTGGGACCGTTGCAGTATGGCGAACGCGAAGAGATGGTCTTTTTGGGGCGTGAGATTACCGAGCATCGCAATTACAGCGAAAAAGTGGCGCGCGAAATTGACGCCGAGGTGAAGCGGCTGGTGACCGAAGCCTACGAGCGGGCGTTGCAGGTGTTGCGCGAACACCGCGACCAATTGGAAGCGGTGGCGCAGCGTTTGCTGGAAGTGGAAACGCTGGAACGCGAAGAGTTTGAAGAGTTGATGGTGCGCACCAGCATGACCGACCTGGCGTTGGACGAAGAAGAAGCGCCGCAGGGTTCAGATGAAGAGGCGCAAGAGGACGCTGAAGCGTAGCGAGAGAGGCTGAGGGCGAAAAGGCGCGGCTTTTGCCGCGCCTTTTGTGTTCCTCATTGGTGAGAAAAATCGGCGGAAGGTGCTTTTGGCGACCACGTGGTGAGCGAAAGCAAGAGTTGTTGCATTTCGTGGTGTGTAATGCCCAGGGCTTCGCGCACAACGTAGGCAAACTCCACAAGCGGCTGGTCGGAGATGGGAGAGGTGCGTGTGGGGGAGCCCACCGCTTCGAGCCCAAGGTGGCGCGCCATGAGTTTGAGCCGCAGGACGTGGAAGGGGTCGCTGACGAGCACAATCCGGCGTATCTGGTGGGCGTTTGCCAGGCGTTGGACTTCGACCATGCTTTCCCAACTGGTTTCTCCGCGCTCTTCGGTCAGGATTGCGCTTTCGGGGATACCCTGTTCGATGAGATAGACTTTGCCAACACCGGCTTCCGTGTAGAGCGGGTCGGGACCATGCCCGCCCGTGGTGATGATGATGGGCGCAATACCGCGATGGTAGAGGTCGGCGGCGTGGTCGAGGCGGGCGCTCAATACCGGGGACGGTTTGCCGTTATACTGCGCTGTGCCGAGGACGACAATCGCATCGGCGGGGCGCAATTCGTCATGGCGGGCTTGCAGATAGATGAGCACAATGAGCAGAAGAAAATAGAGCGTGACTGTCATACCCAGGATGGCAAACACGTTCCAAATGCGGCGAATGAGTGTGCGCATACCTCTCTCTCAGAAGGCTCGGATTGGTCTGGCGGGCATCATACCCGAAGGAGAGGCGGGCATCAAATTCATGGTGAACTCCGCCTTATGGGCGTTCGACCACACAGGCGCCTTCGTTGCAGCCGTTTGTAACCAGCGCCCGGCTGGAAATGCCATGTTCGGCAAATGCGGCTTGCATGGCGGCGGCAATGGTGGCTCCCTGCTGAATCGTATCGGTGAAGGCAAACAGCGTTGGTCCCGCGCCGCTGATGGAGCACCCAAACGCGCCCGCCGCGAGCGCCGCGGCTTTGACGGCGCCAAAGCCCGGTATGAGGTGGGCGCGCGATGGTTCGACAATCACGTCGTTGACGGCGCGTCCCACAAGCGTGGCGTCGCCGCGGCAGAGGCCGGCGATGAGCGCCGCAAGGTTGCCGCTGTTGACGATGTGTTGCGCCAGTGAAATGGTTTGCGGCACAACGGTGCGGGCTTCCGCGGTTGGGAGTTCGTAGTCGGGGGTGACGAGGACGATGACCAGCGAGTCCGGGAGCGGCAGCGTCACCACGTCAAGCGGTTCATAGGTGCGCACAATGAACGCGCCTCCAAACAGCGCGGGACCGACGTTGTCGGCATGCCAGCCGCTCACAGCGGCTTCGGCTTCCAGGCACGCCAGCAACACCTCATGGCGCGAGAGGGGTTCGCCCAACAGCAGGTTGGTTGCCCAGGCAGCGGCTGCGGCGCTGGCTGCGCTGGACCCAAGACCACTGCCAAGCGGCAGCCCTTTGCGAATGGTGAGCGCCACGCCGGTCGCCTCACGCTGCGCCAGGCGGAGCACGGCTTGGGCGGCGACGCCGGCGGTGTTGCGGTGCGCGTCGCGCGGCAAGCGGCCGTTGTCGCCTTCGATGGCTTCGATGACCACACCCGGTGTTGTGCGGCGTGTGGCCGTGACGGTATCGCCGAGCCCCTGCACGGCAATGCCCAGCACGTCAAAACCAGGTCCCACATTGGCGATTGTGGCGGGGGCAAAGACTGTCACGCGCTCAGGCATGGCGCACTCCTTCAACTTCTTTTCACTTGACATAACGATGATTTGGTGGACGGGTTATGGCTTGTTTCGGCGGCGCCGACAAACAAAAAACGGGGACGTTGAGAACACGCCCCCGCTTCGTTGCTTCACGGCGTTCGGCTTACTTGTGAATGCCACCTTCGGTCAGTTTACGCGGGTCGAGGATTTCTTCAAGTTGCTCGGGCGTCAGGTCGGTCATTTCGAGCGCCACTTCCTTCAAACTGCGCCCTTCGGCGTAGGCTTTCTTGGCAATCTTGGCGGCGAGGTCGTAGCCGATGACGGGGTTGAGCGCCGTCACCAGAATGGGGTTGCGGTCAACCAGGCTGGTGATACGCTCACGGTTGACGGTGAAGCCCGCCACGGCTTTGTCGGCGAGCACGCGCGCCGCGTTGCCCAGGATGGTGATGGATTGCAACAGGTTGTGCGCGATGACCGGCAGCATAACGTTCAACTGGAAGTTGCCGCGCTCATTGCCGATGGCGATTGTGATGTCGTTGCCGATGACTTGCGCGGCGACCATCATCATCGCTTCGGGAATCACGGGGTTGATTTTGCCCGGCATGATGCTGGAACCCGGTTGCAAGGCGGGCAGGGTGATTTCCGCCAGGCCGGCGATGGGGCCGCTGTTCATCCAGCGCAGGTCGTTGGCGATTTTCATGAGCGCCGTGGCGGCGGTTTTGAGATGGCTGCTGAGTTCAGTAGCGGTGTCCATGGCTGATTGGGCGGCGAAGTGGTTGTCGGTTTCGACGAAGGGCAAACCGGTCATTTCGGCGAGTTTTGCCGCCACACGCGCCCCAAATTCGGGGTGGGCGTTGATGCCGGTGCCGACGGCGGTACCGCCGATGGCGAGTTTGGCGAGGCGCGGCAGGCATTGTTCGATGCGCTCGATGGATTGCTGAACTTGGTACGCCCAGCCGCCGATTTCCTGGCTCATGCGCACCGGCATGGCGTCCATGAGGTGGGTGCGCCCCGTTTTGACCACGTCGTCGAGTTCAGCCGCCCGTTTTTCGAGCGTGCTTTGCAAGTGGCGCAAACCAGGAAGCAAGATTTCATGCACTTCGAGGTAGGCGCTGACATGGATGGCGGTGGGAATAACGTCGTTGGACGATTGCCCCATGTTCACGTGGTCGTTGGGGTGCACGTATTTGCTGCCCATCTCGTGCCCCAGAATTTGCGTGGCACGATTGGCGATGACTTCGTTGGCGTTCATGTTGGTGGATGTACCAGACCCCGTTTGGAAGATGTCAATGGGGAAGTGTTCATCCCAGCGCCCTTCGGCAACTTCCTGGGCGGCTTGTTGGATGGCTTTGGCGCGTTCTTCATCTAGCAAGCCGAGGTCGTAGTTGACGGCGGCGGCAGCGCCTTTGATAAGACCGAGGGCGCGAATGAAGACACGCGGGAAGCGGATGCCGCTAATCGGGAAGTTTTCAACAGCGCGTTGCGTTTGCGCCCCGTAGAGGGCGTTGGCTGGAACACGAACTTCACCAAGCGAATCGCGTTCAATGCGATATTCCGTCATGGCTTTTCGCTCCTTTGCTCTTCTTTTGGAAATTGGGATGGTACAACAAAGCCCTCTGCCGAGTATATGCGCTGCACATGCTTTGACAATTGGTGAAAGGCAGTACAACCATGTGCCAGATGTCAGGTTTGGTGTTCCGCTGAATGTGTGGTATCAGGTGCCGCCTGATGAAGCGACCAACAACAAGGAGGCGATTCATGCGTGAAGAGGTGTTGGCGTTTATTCAACAGGTGAATGTCGAGACTATCACGCCGGAAGAGTGGTTGGCGGCGATGAACAAGACGCGCGAATTTACAGCCATTGGTCCGCTGGGGGCGACCTTTGAGGCGGTGAGCGACGACGAGATTGTCATGCAAATGCCGATTACGGACAATGCGCGCCAGCCGGTGGGGTTGTTGCATGGCGGCGTGAGTTTGTTGCTGGCGGAGACAGCCGCGAGCGCACACGCCTTTTGGCGCACGGATTTGCGCGAGCGCGTGCCTGTGGGCATTGAGATCAACGGCTCGCATTTGCGTTCGGCGAGTGAGGGAACGGTGCGTGTAGTGGGGCGGGTGTTGCGGCGTTCGCGTTCGTTTATTGTGCATGAAGTGGAGATTTGGCATGTTGAAAGTGAAAAGTTGCTCTCGGTCTGCCGCGTGACGAATTATTACAAGCCGGCAACGTGAAATGCCTTTTGAGGAGGGCGCGTCCAATCATCAGCCACCCATGCGGGTGGCTTTTTGATTGCCCGAAGCAGAAAGAGCGCGGGATGTGCCGGAAAACCGGCAGGGCCTGACCTTTAAGGTCTTCCTGGCAGGGAAATTTCAAAAAAAGCAACTTATTTAAGCCAAAGGGGCTTGATTTTGCACGGAAAATGTGGTATACAAAATGCAACAAAAATTTTACTTAGTAACAACAATGTTAGCAAGAAAGGAGATGGAGTATGCGCAACGTCGTGTTCAACGTCATGCGTGTTCGCACTCTTGGGAACGTCCTCGACCACTTGGCTTCGTTTGTCGAATTGTGTTGGAACGAAGGGAGGAGGTTATGTTATTCATCTTTGCCACCGCCATGTTGTTGCTGGTGGGGATGATCATCTTCGCTATTTTGAAGGCGCGTATCTATCGCCCACCGCAAGGATTCCATGCCGTGATTACCCGTTTTGGGTATATTCGGCGCTTTGTGTACGATGGACACTTCACGATACTGCAGCCGGGTGAGAAAATTGAGCGGTTGGTGAAAAACGCCTATCGCCCGGTGCGCTTCGATGTCAGGTTGTTTGATCGCCTCTACATTCCCATCACGTTGAGCCTGCGTGTGACGTATCGCCTCAATCTCGAACGTCTTACCCCCAATTTGTTGCGCTTGCCCTTCGACGCGCAAAACGCACTCTTCACCGAGTACGCCCGTGATGCTGTGATTCTGGCGGCGACGGAGTTGACGATACACGACTGGTACACCAAAGAAGGGGTGATGCGCTTCAAGCAGCGTATCACGCAGATTTTGCAAGCCACAACAGCGCCATTCGGGTTTGAAGTGGGCGACAACGCGGTGTTGATTCTGGACTATCGCTTGGATGAGGCAGTGGTGGGGGCGTCTGTGCGTCGCTTGGTGGCGCCGTGGCAGGCGGATGCCCTGCGTCAGCAAGTGCAGTCATTGATTGAAGTGGTACCTCATGGGCAAGAATCGTCGCCGGTGTGGACAACCGCCATGCTGCTGCTTTCGGCGCTTGAGCAGGGTATCGTGCCGGGGCATGAGCGGCATTCGTGAAGGCGCGTGCGGAAGCCGGCGTGAGAAAGGGGGTGGACGATGAATGGTGTCCATATTCTGTTGCTCTTGTTCGTGGTGGTGTACATCGTGCTGGCGATGGTGAATGTGGTGGCGTGGCGCGTGGTGCTGGTGCATGCGCGGCATATCATTGACATGGTGGCGATTTGGGTGGCGTTCTTGTCGGCGGCGTTGCTCACATTGTTCCTGGTTTTGATGTTGATGCTGTTCTGGTAGCCCCCCCCATGGCGTCGTGCACGTGCGCCGCTTGCCCCCTCTCCGGCGGCGTGCACGACGCCAATTGTTAGCGCAGCCAAAGCCAATACACCCATGCGCTGGCAATACCCACAATCGCGCCGACCAGCACCTGAAGCGGCGTGTGCCCCAACAGTTCACGCAATTGCGCCTGGCTGAGCGGATGCCCCTCAAACAGTTCGGCGAGAATCTGGTTGAGAATGCGGGCGTGAAGCCCAGCCGCACGGCGGATGCCGGCGGCGTCGTACATGACGATGCCGGCAAACACAACGGTAATGGCGAAACGGGTATCAGCGAGCCCGTGTTGCAAGGCGACACTCGTCGCCAGGCCGGCGACGATGGCGCTGTGTGTGCTGGGCATGCCCCCCGTACTCCACGCCACGCCCAAATCCCAACGCCCGGCAATGGCGCGGTGGGTGAACACTTTGAGAATTTGCGCCATCAGCCAACCAAAAAGGGCGGCTAGCAACACATCGTTTTGCAAGAGTGCTCGCATGGAGGCTATTCACCTTCTTCCAAAGATGAAAGTGTTTCATTTTGTGGGTCGAGTGTGCGAATGCGCAGTTCGGCTTCTTGCAAGAATTTCTCGCAAAGGTGAGCCAGTTGAACGCCTTTTTCGTACAAGGCCACTGTTTCGTCAAGTGTGGGCGTGCCGGCTTCGAGCAGTGCCAGCACTTCTTGAAGCGCGGCAAAGGCTTCTTCAAAGGTGCGCGGCGTCTCCGTCATGGTCTGTTTCCTCCTTCGGCGGGATGATCGCGTGAATGGTGCCATCAGCGACGTGAATTTGCAACTGGTCGCCTGGCAGAACATCGTGAATGGAATGCACAAAGCGCCCGGTGCGTTCATTGCGCACCATGGCGTAGCCCCGTTGTAAGACCGCGTGCGGGTCAAGTGCGCGCAATTGGGCGTGTGCGCTCTGTAATTGCATGTGCAGAAGGTGCAAGCGATTTTGCGTCAGGTCGGCGAGGCGGCGGCGGTGGGCGGCGACCTCGTTATGCAGGCGTTGAACATGATGTTCAGGTGTGAGGCTGTCCAGACGTTGCCATGCGTGCTCAACATCCCGTTGCCAGTGGGTGAGGCGTTGCCTGACAAGCGTTGTGAGCGCTTGCCGTATGCGTTGCACATCCGCCAGCACGTCCTCGGAGTTGGGCGTCGCCATCTCAGCGGCGGCGGATGGGGTGGGCGCGCGACAGTCGGCGGCGAAATCCACAAGGGTGAAGTCGGTTTCGTGCCCGACGCCGGTAATCAGCGGGACAGGGCTTTCAGCGACGGTACGCACCACGCGCTCATCATTGAACGCCCAGAGTTCTTCGATGGAACCACCGCCACGTGCGAGGAGAATCACATCCACATCCTCACGGTAGAGGCGACGTAAGGCTTCTACGATTTGTGGCGGCGCTTCGTCCCCCTGCACGAGCGTGGGGCTGATGATGATTTCAGCAAGTGGGTAGCGGCGGCGCAAGACGTTCAAAATATCGCGCAGGGCGGCGGCTTGCAACGAAGTCACCACACCGATACGGCGCGGATAGCGCGGCAGGGGGCGTTTGCGCGCGGCGTCAAACAGCCCTTCGGCTTCAAGACGGCGTTTGAGCGCGTCGAATTGTGCGTAGAGCGCGCCTTGCCCCACAGGTTGCAACCCTTCGGCGTAAAGTTGATAGAGGCCGCGTGTGGCATAGACCCCAACCCGCCCCCACACAATCACTTCATCGCCATCCATCGGGTCGAAAAGCAAGCGGGCGGCGGCCGTTTTCCACATGACGCATTTCAGTTGGGCGTCAGCGTCTTTGATCGTGAAGTAGCAATGCCCGGATGACGCCCGCGACCAATTTGAGACTTCACCACGTACCAGCACGTTTTGGAGGAACTCGTCTTCGTCGAAAAGCGTGCTGATGTAGGTTGTCAGTTCACTCACCGACCAGGGTGTCCATTGCATAGTCGCCTCCGTATGCAACAAAGAGAAGCCGCCGGGAGAAAGCCGGCGGCTGAGCGTGCAACAAATGGAGCGTTAGGGCAAATAGGCCAAGGGGTTTTGACGCACACCATTGTAGATGATTTCAAAGTGCAGGTGGGGGCCTGTGCTTCGCCCGGTGCTTCCCATACGCCCAATCAGTGCCCCTTTGCTTACCTGCTGCCCTGCTGAAACATTGAAGGCGCTCAGGTGGGCGTAGCGCGTGCGGAAACCGTTACCGTGGTCAATCAGAATCATGTTGCCATACCCCGTGTTGTCCCATCCCACGTAGATGACAACACCTGCGTCTGCTGCATAAATCGGTGTCCCGGTGAGGTTTGCGATATCAAGCGCAACGTGCCCACTCCACGAGTATTGTGTAATCACCCCGGTCGCTGGCCAGATGAAGCGCCCCGTTGCGCCGGTAAAGTTCGACGGCGGGGCGACCATTTGCCCGGTCAAAGCCACCCGTGGACGTGTGAAGGGTTTGACCCCACCCGGCACCATGATTTGTTGCCCGACAACGAGTTGGGAGTCGCGCGTCAGGTGGTTGGGCTCCCAATTGATGATGTCATCAACCGATACTTCATACTTGCGAGCGATGCTTTCAAGTGTATCACCGGCTTTGACGGTATGGAGCACGCCATCAACAGGTGGGATAATGAGTTGTTGCCCAATCCGCAACAGGGCGGGATTTTCTTCCAATTCGGTGTTCGCCCAAACGATGGTTTCCGGTGAAAGCCCGAAACGTTCAGCAATGCTGATGGGCGTATCCCCCGCACGCACGATGTACACCACCGGCTCGGTGCGTTCAATCGCCGGTTTTTCTTCTGGCGAGTTTTCTTCGCGAATAGGCCCCCATGTGAACGAGAAAGCGGGGGGTTCTGTCAGGGTGACGGCTTGGGGAAGCGGGCGATAGCCGAGCGCGGTTGGGCGCTCTTCTTCGGCGAAAATCGTCGGCATGGCAAATGTGGGCACCACCATGCTCCACTGGCTAAAGATGAGGATAAGCGCGATGATGCTCAGGACGGTCGCATGGCTGGTCAGGCGTCCCAGGAGGGGTTCGTCGTGCAATTTTTGACGCCCCCACCGTGCCAGGACGCGGATACGGCGTTCCCACTGCGCCAGGCGGGGAACGGTCAGCAGAGCGTCAACGGCTTCAATAGATGTCTCGTCTGTTGAAGAGCGACGTTTCTCGATTGCGTATTCGTCGGTATGTTCGTCCATAAGTTTCCTGCGTGCTTGCTGAACAAGTCTACATCTATCGGCGCGATATTATAGAGAGAGCGTGGGGCTCGCCAAACAAGCGCTGATGGAAAAACAAAAAGGGCGTCGCCTTTGGACGACGCCCCTGGGTGGTTTTGGGTGATGGCTTTAGATGTCAAGATGCAGGGTTGCCAGGAATTGTTCGTTGCTGCGCGTTTTGCGCATACGGTCAAGCAACGCCTCGACGCCTTCCAGGTTGCCCAAGGTAGAGACCATACGGCGCACCAGCCAGACGCGTTGAAGCGTATCCTGGTCGAGGAGCAATTCTTCGCGGCGGGTGCCCGAACGTTCGATATCAATGGCTGGGAAGATGCGGCGTTCGGCGAGGCGGCGGTTGAGATGGACTTCCATGTTGCCGGTGCCTTTGAATTCTTCGTAAATGACATCGTCCATGCGGCTTCCCGTGTCCACCAGGGCGGTAGCGATAATCGTGAGGCTGCCGCCTTCTTCAATGTTGCGTGCGGCGCCAAAGAAGCGCTTGGGCGGATAGAGCGCCGCCGGATCAATACCACCGGAAAGCGTGCGCCCACTGGGTGGGACGACGAGGTTGTAGGCGCGGGTCAGGCGTGTAATCGAGTCCAGCAGGATGACCACATCGCGGCCGCCTTCTACAAGACGCTTGGCGCGTTCCAACGCCATTTCGGCGACGCGCACATGGTCTTCCACGGGGTCGTCGAAGGTGCTGGCAACCACTTCGGCTTCCACAGAGCGGTCCATATCGGTGACTTCTTCGGGGCGTTCACCGATGAGCACCACCATGAGATGCAGGTCGTTGTAGTTCGCGGCCATGCCGTTGGCGATATCTTTGAGCAGCGTCGTCTTCCCCGCTTTGGGGGGCGAAACAATCAACCCACGTTGCCCACGGCCAATGGGCGCGATAAGGTCAAGCACGCGGGTGGAGAGGATATGCGGCTTGGTTTCGAGTTTGATTTGCTCATTGGGGAAGATTGGCGTCAGCCGGTCGAAGTGAGGGCGGCGCTTGGCGGCTTCGGGGTCTAGCCCGTTGACCGCTTCGACGCGCAGCAGCCCGTAGTACTTCTCTGTCTCTTTGGGCGGGCGGACTTGGCCGGTCACCATGTCGCCGGTGCGCAAGCCAAAACGCCGAATCTGGCTTTGTGAGACATACACATCCTTGGGGCCTGGTTTCATGCGTTCGCTTCGCAAGAAACCGATCCCGTCTGACGTGATTTCGAGAATCCCCCCGCCGAGCATGTAGCCTTTGGCTTCGGCTTTGGCTTGCAGGAGGCGGAAAATCAACTCATCTTTTTTCAGCCGACTGAAACCGCTCAACCCCACTTCACGCGCTAACTCGCGCAATTCGGAGAGCGTCATCTGTTCCAAATCGGCGATGTCAAGCGAGAAGAGCGGCGAGGGCGGTACATCCACATCGAGGTCGCTTGCGTAGGGAGGCCGCGGTTGATATCGGGGGAGTGTCTCTGTCTCGTCCGCTTGCTCTGCAGCCTCATCAAATTCAATGGGTTCAGCATTCTCACTGCTCGGTTGGGCTGACGTTGCCGATTCAGCAGCCGACACATCTGTTTCGGAATCTGTTGCAGGTGTTTGGTCGGTTTCAGCAGAGGTTTGGCTTGCTATTTCCACAGGTTCAGGTTCTTGAGCAGGTGTTTCAGGGGTTTCTACCGTTTCCACGGGAGATTCTGCCGACGCTGTCGCTTCTGTTTCTTCCTGTGTTTTCTTTTTGCGTGGCATTGGTTCAACTCCTTGTTCCCTTTCTTTCCAGACGCATGGCAAGAGATCAAACCATGCCGCAGTATCTTCTGGGAAGATAGGTTCTCATTTTTGATTCTTGAATTGTTTGCAAAGTATCTGGAGACAAAATCCTACCCCGGATTTGGAGATACCGTTAGGCACTCCAACATACTTCTTGTGGAAACATCACGGGGGGGAATTTTTCAATCTCCGAAAGTATAAAAGAATTCTGACAGAACGTCAAACAACGTGGCGATGCCTTTCGCCTTGAGAAGCATTGACCATCTTTCTGCGCTGTGCTACTATGCCGCTATCATCCAGCATTTATCCGCCTTGGAGGACTTTCCCGATGAGTATCGAATTTTACATACGCCTGGTAGGCGCTCTGGTCAGCGCTGTTCTGGGGCTGATTGTTGCGCTCAATCTGTCGCGGATTGGGCAGTCGGAAGATGTGCGGGCGGTGCTTGTCTTCACGTTGGTGGGGTTTGGGCTGGGCTTGCTTGTGACCCCCTATTTCACCACCCGCCCCTTTCGGTGGTTGCGTGCGAAAATCAAACAAGTGCCCGCCTCGTACTTTCTTTATGGCACCATTGGTCTTGTTGTTGGGTTGATCATTGCCGCTTTGCTCTCTTTGCCGCTTTCGCTGTTGCCGCCGCCTTTGGGTAACTTCCTGCCTGTGGTGGTCGCTGTTCTTTTCGGCTACGTGGGCGTGGCGGTGATGATTATGCGCGAGCGCGATTTGGCGGCGACAGTGCGCACCCGCTTTTTGGGCGATCGTGGCAAACGCTACGTTCTGCTCGATACCAGCGTGATTATTGACGGGCGTATTGCTGATATTACGCGCACAGGATTTATTGATGCCACATTGCTTGTGCCGCGGTTCGTGCTCAATGAGTTGCAGCATATCGCCGATTCGCCCGACCCTTTGCGCCGCAAGCGTGGGCGGCGTGGGTTGGAGATGTTGAACAAGATGATGCAAGAATCATCGGTGCCGATTGAAATTACCGATGAGGATGTCCCCGATTTGACCGAAGTGGACAGCAAACTTGTGGCGCTGGCGCAACGGTTGGGGGCGGCTATCATCACCAACGATTACAACCTCAATCGTGTCGCGGCGGTGCAGGGCGTGCGTGTGCTCAATATCAACGAACTTGCCAACGCATTGCGCCCGGTGGTGATTCCCGGTGAGACGATTACCGTCACGCTTATTCAGGAAGGAAAAGAGCCCGGCCAGGGGGTTGGCTATCTCGATGATGGCACGATGGTGGTGGTCGAAAATGGGCGTGACTTCATTGGCCAGACGGTTGATGTGGTCGTCACCCGCATGTTGCAAACGGTGGCCGGACGCATGATTTTTGCCCAAGTTCCCGAACCGCATACACAACCCAATCCCTGAACGTGATGGCGTATGAGCGTGATTACGATTTCGCGCGAATGGGGCAGCCTGGGGAGCCATATCGGGCAGCGCCTGGCGGCCGCGCTGGGGTGGCGGTATGTGGATCGCGAGCGTATCTACCGCGCTGCACGCGCCAGCAATGTGCCCCAGAGTGCACTTGATGAGTTGGCGGCAGATACACGCCGCCCCTTCGTGGAAAAATTGCTTGCCTTGCTCCACCTTGACCCTGCTGTGCCGCCCTCATCCGACCCTGTGGAATCGCCGCCGCCGATTGGCGGTTTGTTTGCGCCACTGATGGCGCCGCTTGCCCCTACCGTCGAAGAATATGTGCGCCTCATTGGCGAGGTCATTCGTGCGATTGCTGATGAAGGGCATGTGGTGATTGTGGGACGAGGCGCGCAAATTGTGCTGGCGGGGCGTGATGATGCGTTTCATGTGCGTGTCACTGCACCGTTTCCGCTGCGTGTCGAGCGGGTGCGCAAGCAGTTGGGGCAGCCGCGGGCTGTGGTTGCCAAGCAAGTGCGCGCCAGCGATGAAGCACGCGCCGAATATCTGCGCCGGTTTTATCATGCCGATTGGCAAGACCCTTTGTTGTATGATATGGTGCTCAATACAGAATCGATTACAATAGCCACCGCCGTGCGCCTCATTGCGCTCGGCTGGCATGAGACTGTCAACAAACAATCGCGCCAAACGCAGGGATGACCCATGACTGAATCCAAACCGCAACTCGTTGTGTATAACACCCTTACTCGTGAAAAAGAACCTTTTGAGCCTTTTGAACCGCCCTATGTGCGCATGTATGTCTGTGGTCCCACGGTGTATGATAGCGCGCATATCGGGCATGGCATGAGTTATATCGTCTTCGACATGATTCGCCGCTACCTGGAATATCGCGGTTATCGTGTGCGCCACGTGCAGAACTTCACCGATGTGGAAGATAAAATCATCAAGCGCTCCGCCGAACTCGGCATTTCATGGCAGGAACTGACCAACCGCTACATTGAGGAATTCCTGCAACAAATGGATGCGCTCAATGTAAAGCGGGCGCATGTCTATCCCTACGCCAGCCGCGAGATTGCCGAGATTATCGAACTCATCGAAGGGCTGATCGAGAAAGGTTACGCCTACGTCGTGGATGGCGATGTCTATTTCCGTGTCGCCAAAGATGACGATTACGGCAAGTTGAGCGGTCGCCGCCTGGAAGATTTGAAGGCGGGCGCACGTGTGGAAGTGGACGAACGCAAGGAAAACCCGCTCGACTTTGCCTTGTGGAAAGCCGCTAAGCCGGGCGAGCCGTCTTGGGAAAGCCCGTGGGGACCGGGGCGTCCCGGATGGCACATTGAATGCTCGGCGATGAGCCTGCACTACCTGGGTGAGCAAATTGATATTCACGGTGGCGGGGCAGACCTTATTTTCCCCCACCATGAAAACGAAATCGCGCAAAGTGAATGCTACACGGGGAAAACGCCCTTCGTGAAGTATTGGTTGCACAACGGCTTGTTGCAGTTGGGCGGCGAGAAGATGAGCAAGAGCCTGGGCAACCTGATTACCTTGAATGAAATTTTGGAGCGCTATGACCCGAATGCGTTCCGCCTGTTTGTGTTGTCCAGCCACTACCGCCGCCCTGTGACCTATACCGATGAAAGTTTTGCCGCGGCACAGCGTGGGCTGGAACGCTTCTACGCCGCGTTGGAACACCCGCCCGCCAACACGTTGCCGGGCGCGAACGATGCCGCCCTGGCGGCGAAAGCCCGCGAAACCCATGCCGCGTTTGACGCCGCAATGAGCGATGACTTCAACACGGCGCAGGCGCTGGGGGCGCTGTTCGACCTTGCGCGCGCCATCAACGCCGCCCGCGACGCCCGCGAGATTGGCCCCGGCTTTACCGAAGCCCAGGCGACATTGCGCGAATTGCTGGAAGTGCTGGGCTTCCGCCTGACGGAGGAAACGCGGCGTGGCGGTGCGGCGGCAACTGACGTTGCGCCGCTGGTGGAACTGCTGATTGAGGTGCGCAGTGAATTGCGCAAGAAGCGCGAATGGGCGCTCGCCGACCTGATTCGCGACCGCTTGGCGGAGCAAGGCATTGCGCTGGAAGATACGCCCGAAGGGACGAAGTGGCGCGCCAAGTCGTAAAAGGGTGTGCAAGCCATTGAAAAGCCCCCAACATGGGGGCTTTCTTTACGTCAGCGTCATCTTTTGTAAACAGGAGTCACTATCATGAGCGACATTGTCTATGGTCGCCACCCTGTGCGCGAATTGTTGCGCAGTGAGGCGGAAGTAGAGACGTTGTGGGTGCTCGACACGCCTAAAACACGCACCCACTTGCGCGACCTGCTTGCGCTGGCTGAACAGCGCGGTATTCCCGTGCGTTTCGTGCCGCGTCAGCGGCTTGATAAACTCGCGCAGGGGAACCATCAGGGCGTGGTGGCGCGTGTAGCGCCGTTTCGCTACGCCACGGTGGAAGACATTCTGGCGCGCGCCGCTGAACGCCATGAGCCGCCGTTTGTCGTGCTGCTCGACCATTTGGAAGATGTGCACAACGTCGGCGCCATCATTCGCACAGCCGAAGCCGCCGGCGTTCACGGCATTCTGCTGCCCGAACGGCGCGCCGCCGGTATCACGTCCACGGTGTACAAAACGTCAGCTGGCGCAGTCCAGTACTTGCCTATCGCTCGTGTGGGGAACCTGTACGATGCGATGCAAGCGCTCAAAGAAGCAGGGCTCTGGTGGGTTGGGCTTGATATGGACGCGCCGCAAACGCACACCGAAGCGGTCTTGACGGGACCGCTTGGGGTGGTGATTGGCGCAGAAGGGCGTGGGCTGAGCCGCCGTGTGCGCGAGGCGTGCGATTTTCTGGTGCGTATTCCCATGCGGGGGCGTATTCAATCGCTCAATGCGAGTGTGGCGGCGGGGATTGTCATCTACGAGGTGGTGCGCCAGCGGCTGGCGGCAACATAACATAAAGAGGCGCGGAAGATACCCGCGCCTCTCGTTGTCAGCCAAAGCGCTCTTCTTTCCACGGGTCGCCGTGGTTGTGATACCCATAGCGCTCCCAGAACCCGGGACGGTCGCCGGCCATAAATTCGATGCCCCGCACCCATTTAGCGCTTTTCCAGAAGTAGAGATGGGGCACAACCAGTCGGAGCGGCCAGCCGTGTTCCGGCGTCAATGGTTGCCCATCGTGGCTGTGCGCCAGCAGAACATCTTCGCGCAGGAATTCATCCAGCGGCATGTTGGTGGTATAGCCGCCATAAGCATGCACCATCACATGCGTAGCGGTGGGCTTCAAACGCACCAGTCTCATCAAATCGGGAATGGCGACCCCCGTCCAGGTGTTGTCCAAGCGGCTCCACCCCGTCACGCAATGAATGTCGTTGGTGCGCGTGGTTTGGGGAAGCGCCATGAACTCATCCCATGTGAGTTCAACCTCTTCTTCCACTTCACCAAACAGCCGTAAACGCCACGTCTCCAGGTCAATGTGGGGGATGGCGCCGTAATGGAGTACTGGCCATTTTTGCGTGAGATGTTGTCCAGGGGGCAGCCGCTCGCGCCAATCGTCGGGCAGTTTCTTGAATCGCTCGAACATACGCCCTCCTTCATTCCCTCATCTCGATGCGCGCTTGCGCGCCTTTTTCAGCCAACAAAGCCACCAGCGCCTCGGCGTCCGGTTTGCTGATGTTTTCAGCAATCACCGCCGGCGGGTGTTCGACAGCGGTCAACGCCTCTTTGAGTGAGACGTTGGGGCGCGCCTGGCGTACCAGCCGCATGACGGCGGATTTGCGCCGCCCTGGTGATTCGAGTACCACGCGATACGCGCCCGGTTGCGCGCGTTCAAAGAACGGGGGCGTGGCGCTCTTTTCGCTTTCCTCGCGCGCCCACATGATGATGAGAAACGTGCCACCAACAAGCATGAAAACGAGCACCAAAACGGTAAAGGCTGTGCTGAAATCCATAGGCGCCTCACGTAAACAAACGTGTGATTTCGTCGGCGTCGAACCGAGGCAGGGGACGCCGTTCGCCGTTTTTGACCAGCCAACGCCCTTCTTCAATCGGGCGCAGTTCGCCGACCACCGCAGCCGGAATGTTGGCAGCGGCAAACGCCGCCAGGTGTGTTTCTACGGCGTCAGGGGGCGCAACAAGCAGAAGGGCGCCGCTGGCAATCGTGCCTAGCGGGTCAAGCCCGAAGGCGGCGCACAATGCGGCGGCGAGTGGCAGCGGTTGCAAAGCCTCCTCCTGAACGAGAATGCCCGCACGCGCGGCTTCGGCAAGTTCCCACAATCCGGTGGCCACACCCCCCTCGGTGGGGTCGTGTAGCGCATGGACCGGCGCTGTGTCCAGTGCGAGGCGTGCCGCAGCCACCACGCTGATGCCCGGATCGTGCAGGAAGTTGCGTGCGGCGGCGATGGTGGTTTCGTCAAAGCCGAGTGCGCGCAATGCCTCGGCTTTTTCGTGGGCGATGATGGCGGCGCCTTCGATGGGAAACCCACGCACAAGCAACACTGCGTCGCCGGGTTGAGCGTGGCGCGCGTCAACCAGGCGCTCGCGTCTGGTCAGCCCCAGCATGTGCCCGGCGATGATGGGGCGGTCAAGCCCATAGGTGATTTCGGTGTGCCCGCCGATGAGTGTAATGCCAAGGGCATCACAGGCGTGGTGCAACTGCATGAAAATGCGTTCCACCAAGGCTTCGTCTGTTTGCGCTTCGGGAAGCAAGAGCGTCGCCAGAAACCATCGCGGCTCTGCGCCCATGCACGCGACATCATTGGCGTTGACATTGACCGCGTAAAAGCCAATTTCTTCCGTGGCGAACGTGATGGGGTCGCTTTTAGCGACAATGACGGCATCATCCACGGCGATAGCCGCCGCATCCAGCCCAATACCGGGCCCAATCAGCACGTTGGGGTCGGCGGCGGCGCGGTGCTGTAACAGACGGGAGAGCACTTCGGGTGGTAGTTTGCCGGTTGGGAATGTCATGCTCACCTCGCATCATTGGTGTGGGGGCATTATAGCCAAAATGCGCATGCAGAAAACAGCAAAAAACGCCCGACCGTAGTCGGGCGTTTTGTTGTGCAGACAGGGTTAGGCGGTGCGGCGGCGCTTGCCGCGCGGGCGTGAGGCTGGCGGGCTGTCGAACTGCGCCCCTTCCATCCAGCGGCGTTCAATGCGCTCGCCCAACGTTTTTTCAAGGCTGTGCACCAGCGAACGGTCATGGCGCGACACAAACGAGATGGCTTCGCCTGTTTGGTCGGCGCGTCCGGTGCGCCCAATGCGGTGGGTGTAGGCGTCCACTGTGTCGGGGACATCGAAGTTGATGACGTGCGTGATACCGGGGACGTCAATACCCCGCGCGGCGACATCCGTCGCGACGAGAATATCGTGGTGCCCACGGCGGAACCCGTCAATCGCGCGTTGGCGCTGACGTTGCGACATATCACCTTCCAGCGCAGCGGCGGCGTGCCCCTGGCGGCGTAGCGTGTGCGTCAGGTCGCGCGCGCCCCGCTTGGTGCGGGTGAACACGAGCACGCGACCGCGAGTGGTGCGCTGCAACCACGCCAAGAGCAAATCGGCTTTGGCGCGCGGGTGGACGGTGTACAGGGCGTGTGAAACCGAGGCGACGGGGGCTGTTTCCCCCACCTGCACGGTCACAGGGTTCTGCATGAATGTTTTGACCAGCATGCGAATATCGCGCGGCATCGTTGCCGAAAAGAGCAACGTTTGGCGCTGTGCAGGCAATTGCTTGATGATGGCGTGAATATCGGGCAGGAAGCCCATATCGCACATGCGGTCGGCTTCGTCCAGCACGAGCGTCTCAATCTGGCGGAAGTCAATCGCGCCATCGCGCATATGATCGAGCAAGCGACCGGGGCATGCCACAATCACATCCACTCCACGGCGCAAAATAGCCGCCTGACGGCGTTTGCTGACACCGCCATAAATGCTCAGGCTGCGCACCTTGGTATAGCGCCCCAACGTGCGGAAAACACCTTCAATTTGCTCGGCGAGTTCGCGGGTGGGGGCAAGCACCAAGGCGCGCGGACGGCGGTTGGCGGTGGCGTGCAGGCGCTGCAAAATGGGCAGCACAAACGCGGCGGTTTTGCCGGTGCCTGTTTGCGCCAGTCCAAGCACATCACGCTGTTTCAGAATGTGCGGGATGGCTTCGGCTTGAATGGGGGTTGGGGTATGAAACCCTGCGGCGGAAATACCACGCTGAATACGGGAATCGAACGAAAACTGCTGAAAAGTCACACAATGCTCCTTTGGGCTTCACAGAGCCAAGGGCACGTGCAACTCGACTCGATGAAACGCTGTTGATTGATTCTTGCCTGCTTTCTGAGCGGCAATTCATCAGATGATAGGGCAAAAGAGAAAAAAGGCAAATATGTGTGGGCGTTGTTCAAAAATTCACGAAATCGGTTTTTCAAGCGTTTTTCCCACCTTGTTGACAATTGCCCTGCATGTGTGCCATAATGCCTGCACCGTGCACCGGTACGCATCACTTCCGTATTATTCCGATTCATCTCGTACCGCTTGCTATCTTTTAGAAAAGGAGGTGATGCCCATGGATTATAGTTCTTGTCGGTGCACGTGGGCATCACCGGAGGTGAGCCGCTAGGCCGCCAACGGTGATGCCGCCCAACCGAAGCCCTCGCTCCGGCGGGGGCTTTTGGGTGTCTGGCGCTTACCCATTTGGGCGAATTCGTTTTTTCCGCTATTGACTTTGCTGCATGGCTTTGGTATAGTACGCACACCTGCGAAGGAAAACGTGAGTGTCAGGCTTTATGTGGAACCACGCCATCATCACCAACCAAACATCTCGCACGATGCACAGCCCAATGGCTGGGTATGATGGTGTGTTCGGCGGCGCGTACTTTTACTTTTATTTTGGCTGGCGCTGGAAAGCGCCCGGCTGCGACGCGCCGCATTCTCTGACCTGACCCCTTCACATCGGGATCACAAGCGTGGAGCAGCCGGCTCCACGCTTTTTTGTTTGCCCAATCACCAGAGGAGCAAAGCCATGAAAGTCTGTCGAGGGGTGCGCGGCGCGACAACCGCTTCTGCCAATACCAAAGAGGCCATTCTCGAAGCAACACGCGAGTTGTTGCAGCGAATGATTCTGGCAAATGGCATTCGGCAAGAAGATGTGGCGTGTGTGATTTTGAGCACCACGCGCGATTTGAACGCCACATTCCCGGCGCTTGCCTTGCGCCAGATGGGCTGGCACGATGCGGCGCTGCTTTGCACGCATGAAATGGACGTGCCGGGCGCTGTTCCCAAGTGTATCCGCGTTCTCATCCAGTGGAACACAACCCGCAAACAGCATGAAATCCGCCACATTTACCTGCGCGACGCCCGCCACCTGCGCCCCGACCGCGCCATTGAAGCGACTGTGCCGTTGCCGCCGCTGCCCGATGACGCCCTGGAGCCTGCTCCGTTGGGGCCCTTGCGGCTGGTCTTCGACGCCCACCGTTTGGGCTATACGTGCCGCCTGGAGGACGAACAAGGCACGGTCTTGAGCCGACACCGTTCCTCGCAATCTCTCTGGATGGCGCAGGGCGACTTGGTCGCGTCGCGGCTGTTCGATGCGATTGATGCCACACTCATGGAAGCCCGCCCCCGCCCCATTCATCCCTCATTGGTGAGCGCCGTGGTGTTGGCGCTGGAACAGCCGCCGAGCGATCTCCTGCTCACCATGTTGGGCGACCGCTACGGGTGGCAAGCGCCGCGGCTCGCGCTGCTCACACGACCCGCCGCCCGCCATCAAGCGCTCGGAGCGCCGCCCCATGCCCTTGTCGCGCTGGCCGACTTCGCACTTGATGCGCACGCCTGGCTTTCGGGACACGACATCCCGCTGTCTCTCCCCCCATCCGCTGATTGGCCTGACCTGCTCCCCTCATTGGTGCGCCACGCCTGCGATGCCGCCCTCGATGCTTTGTACACCGATACGCCAAGCCCACTTGCCAATCACCTGTGCGCCGCCCTGCGAATTGATGACCGCCACGCATTCGCTGATTGGCTCACGCAATCCCACACGCCCGATGAATTGGCGGCTTTGGCGCCGATGGTGCGGGCGGCGGCGGAAGAAGGCGATGCGACAGCGCAAACCCTGTTGCAGCGCATGGGGGCGCACATCGCCCGCCAACTTTGGCGTGGTGTGCAGCGTCTGGACGTGCGCGAGGCATTGCCGGTGTTTGTGAGTGGTGAGGCGCTGGACTTGCACCCACTGGTCGGGCAGAGCCTCGAACAGACACTGGCGGAGTATGGACTGACGCCATGCACCGTAGAGGCGGTCCCAACGGTGCTGGATGGCTGTTTGCAGTACGCAAAAACACTCTCAATGCAACAGACGTTTTCAACCACATCAACCAAAAAAGGAGGAACTGTATGATTATCGTCATGAAAGCCCATGCAACCGCCGCTGAAATCGGTGAAGTGCTCAACCTTATTGAAGAACAAGGCATGCGTGCCCACATTTCGCGCGGTGAAGAGCGCACCATCATTGGCGTTATCGGCGATGAACGCCATCTCGACCCGCAACAATGGACGGCTTTACCAGGAGTGGAGGAAGCCATGCGTGTTTTGCGCCCCTACAAACTCGCCAGCCGTGATTTCCAACAAAAAAACACCATTATTGACGTCAATGGCGTGAAAATTGGCGGCGATGCCGTCGTCGTCATGGCTGGACCCTGCTCGGTTGAATCACGCGAACAAATTTTGGAGACGGCGCATGCCGTCAAAGCGGCTGGTGCAACGGTGTTGCGTGGGGGCGCATTCAAGCCGCGCACGTCGCCGTACAGTTTCCAGGGGTTGGGCGAAGAGGGGCTGAAATACCTTGCCGAAGCCCGTGAGGAAACCGGTTTGCCGATTATTACCGAGGTGATGGGTGTCGAAGACCTTGACCTCGTGTGCGAGTATGCCGATATCTTGCAGATTGGCGCACGCAACATGCAGAACTACCCCTTGCTGAAAGCCGTGGGGCGCACCAACAAGCCCGTGTTGCTCAAACGCGGGTTGAGCGCTACTATCGAAGAGTGGTTGCTCGCAGCGGAGTACATTCTCAGCGAGGGCAACTACCAGGTGATGCTTTGCGAGCGTGGCATTCGCACCTACGAAAAAATGACCCGTAACACGTTCGACCTGAATGCCATTGCCGTGTTGAAAGAACTCACCCACTTGCCCGTCATTGCCGACCCCAGCCACGGTGTGGGCAAATGGCAGTACGTCACGCCTGTCGCCCGCGGGGCGGTGGCGACTGGGGCAGATGGGTTGATTATCGAAGTTCACCCCGACCCCGCACACGCCTGGTCTGATGGTGGGCAGTCGCTCACCCCTGAGAACTTTGCGCGCCTGATGGACGACGTGGAACGGATTACCCACGCCATCGGGCGGCGGCTGTTGCGTTCGCGGGATGAAGCGGCGCACATTGCGGCGTGAGGGCGAAAAACCGGTGGTGAGTAAACGTGAGCGGACGGCTGACCAAGACACGTTGACCCCATGACACCGATCACGCAACTGGCCATTTTGGGACTTGGCTTGATGGGCGGCTCATTTGCATTGGCCGCCCGTCGTGCTGGGTTGGCGTCGTTCATTATCGGATACGACCCCCAGCGCGACGTCATGGTGCGCGCGGTGACGGACGGCGTGATTGAACAGGCCGCCAGCGACCCACACGATGCGGTACGCGATGCCGACGTTGTGGTGCTGGCGGCGCCCGTGCGGGCTATTTTGCAGTTGCTGGATGAGATTGCGCCGTGCCTGCGCCCCGGTACGCTCGTGCTTGATTTGGGCAGTACCAAGCGTGATATTGTCGCGCGGATGAACACCTTGCCGCGGCATGTGCGGGCGGTGGGGGGGCACCCCATGTGTGGCAAAGAAGTCGCCGGCTTGCGCCACGCCGAAGCCGCATTGTTTGAAAACGCCCCCTTTGCCCTCTGTGCCACCGACCGCACGGATGCTGTCGCCCGCGCCACCGCAGAAACCATTGCCCGCGCACTGGGCGCGCGCCCCCTTTGGCTCGACGCCGCCCAACACGATACCGCTGTGGCGTTGGTCAGCCATCTCCCCTATTTGATGAGTGTGGCGCTTGTCGCCGCCGCCCTCGAAACGGAAGACACCGCTCCCGCCCAATTGGCTTCATCGGGCTTTCGCGATACCAGCCGCCTGGCGGCAAGCAACAGCACCATGATGCTCGACATTCTGCTGACGAACCGCGAGGCGGTGTTGAACGCCATCGAAAACGCCATGCACGCATTGCGCACGCTGAGCGCCTTGCTGGCGGTGGAAGACGAAGCCGCCTTACGCGCCCGTTTGGAAGCGCTCGCCGCTTTGCGCCGTGCATGGGCGGAAAACCAACACCCTTGAACCAGGAAGAGATGCACAAAACCATGCAGAACTTGACGATTCACCCACTCACACACCCGCTCACAGGGACGCGCCGCGTTCCTGGCGATAAATCCATCTCCCACCGCGCGCTCATCCTGGGGGCGCTGGCCGAAGGAACATCCGACGTGGTGGGCTGGTTGCCGGCTGCGGACTGCTACGCCACCCTGCATGTGATGCGCGCGTTGGGGGTGCCTATCGAACACGACCCCGCCACCCCCACGCGCGTGCGTGTGCATGGCGTGGGGCTGCACGGCTTGCGTGAACCTGAAAACGTGCTCGATTGCGACGGTTCGGGCACAACAATGCGCCTGTTGTGCGGATTGCTGGCGGGGCAATCCTTTTTCAGCGTGCTCACAGGGCGCGACGCCTTGCGCCGACGTCCCATGCGGCGCGTTGCCGACCCTCTGCGCCGTATGGGGGCGGCAATTGATGGGCGCGACGGCGGCAACCTTGCGCCGCTGGCGATTCGTGGCGCGCCTTTACGCGCCATCACCTACGAGATGCCCATCGCCAGCGCCCAGGTGAAGAGTGCGCTCATGCTGGCGGGGTTGTACGCCGAGGGGGAGACCGTCATTACCCAGCCCGGTCCGGCGCGCGACCACACCGAGCGCATGTTACACGCCATGGGCGCACCGCTGACGCTTGAAGCGAACACCGTGCGTGTCCAGGCGCCGCAAGCGCCGCTGCGTCCCCTCACGGCTCCCGATGGTGGCGCGTTTGTGGTCCCCGCCGATATTTCATCCGCCGCTTTTCTCATCGTGGCGGCGCTCCTCGTCCCAAACAGCACGCTTCGGCTCGTTGACGTGGGGATCAACCCGACACGCACGGGCATTCTCGATATTTTGCAACGTATGGGCGCCACCTGGGCGCTTGACAACGTGCGCGAAGACGCCATTGAACCGACCGCCGACCTGATTGTTCATCACCAGCCGTTGCACGGCACCACCATTGCCGGCGACCTTGTGGTGCGCGCCATTGATGAATTCCCCATCATTGCGGTAGCCGCCACCCAGGCGGAAGGCGAAACCATCGTGCGCGATGCCGCCGAACTGCGCGTCAAAGAGACCGACCGCATTGGCAACGTCGCGCGGGAACTGCGCAAGATGGGCGCGGACATTGAACCGCTGGACGATGGGTTTGTGGTGCGTGGTCCCACCCCATTGCGGGGCGCAACCGTCGAAAGCCACGGCGACCACCGTCTGGCGATGGCGCTCACCGTGGCGGCACTCATCGCCGATGGTCCAACCACGTTGCAGGGTGCTGATGTGATGGCGGACAGTTTCCCCCGCTTTGTCGAAACCCTGCTGGGCGAAGTGGAAGAGACGCAGGCATGAACGAGCACGCGCTTCCCACCTACGTCGGTTTGATG